>JBCCKZ010000482.1:0-4944 GCA_039027135.1 Planctomycetota bacterium | reverse complement strand
TGTCGATAGCTTGAACCTCTTTATCTTGCCCAGGACCGGCGGACCGATTCTGTGTTGAGCGAGAGGTCATTGTGCGAGGGGCAACTTGGCCCCCGCGATCTACAATTAAAGCAGGCGAGCTCATGTAGTCATTCAGCATCTGACCGATCGTATTGGAACCTCCTACGTCGACAAACCAGTGGCCTATCGACTGCATAGGGATCATTTGGTGGGTGGTATCAGTAGATACCGATTTGTCGCCGATTTGGTTTCCGGGCTCGCTGGCGTTGCCAGTTAGCCGGGCGAGGAAGAAGTTCCCAGCGAGATTTCCACCCAAGAGTACTTTTCCGTTGGCATATCCAAGCACTGAGTTGGCCTCATTCGTGCTTCCAAGGTCAAACTGTCTTACACCATCGATTCCAAATGACTCGTCGAGCTGGCCATCATGGGTTAGACGCATCGCCAGGCTTTGAGATTCGGGTGACTCTCCGCGGCCAACAGCAACAATAGCGCCCGATGGTTGCTCGACGATATCGTTGAAGCTCATGCTGGCATATGTTTCGTAAACCCCGTTGACGTTGAAACCGCTATCGGGTGAACCGGTTGCGTCCAACTTGAAGATATCGTCACTCGATCCTTCCGAGATTCCCAAGACGCTTCCGTCGTCCAGTTGCAAAACCTTGGTGATGGATCCCGAACCGATCACGAAGTCCATGCTGACGATCCCGCCGGATCCAAATGTCTGATCAAGTGATCCGTCGCCGTTCAATCGCATCACATATTCGATTTGATCGACGCCTCGCATCCCGAGTGTGTAAGTCCCGTTGTTGTAGTCAGCGGATCGGAAGTTAACGCCCGGGGGTAGACCGAAGCTCGACTTTTCAATCCAGCCGTTGGATCCAAAGCTGTTATCGGCTGATCCATCTAGATTGAGGTGGATCAATGTTGTTCTTGAAACAAGCAAGATCTTGTCCTGAGTCACAACCATTTCGACTAGCTCAAGCGAATCGCCTGGATCTGGTTTGATCTCGAGCTTGCCACCATTCGCGAAGGACGCGTCAAGTGCACCGTCGCTGTCATAACGGGCAAGTGAAATGTTGTAACCCAAGCCGAATTGGCTGCTTCCCCCAGTGAGAATCTTGCCGTCGGGGAGAACGGCGATTGAAACACTCTCGTTGTAGACTTGCCCAAAGTCCGTGACGGTTAGTCCTTGAGGGACTCCAACTCCGCCGAACGTCGTATCAAGACTGCCGTCGCTGTTGTAACGAGCGAGTGCAAAGTTGCTCGATCCGCCTCCCAGTGACGTTTTTCCCAAGGCAACCACCCTGCCGTCAGCCTGAAATGCAAGATCGGAGATTAGGGACCCTTTGTCAAAATCGGTTGTTGTTATTCCGAATCCATATCCGAATGTGGGGTCAAGATCTCCCGCCATCATTTGGCGGTTCTCGAGAGACTCGATTCGCAGTTGATTTCGGTTGGGGCGCGACGTGCGACGCTTGGATGACGGGGCGGACATGAATTGGTTTCTTTGCAGATTCTGGATTGAAGTTGAGCTGCAGGGGACCTCGCCGTGACGTCGTGGGGGCGACAGCATTTTTTCTTTTGATTTTTTCTGTCGCCGGATGAGATAGCTGGCGAGAGGTCTGGTGCCAGCCAAATGCATTGGCTTTCAAACACTCCAAAAGAAAACAATAAAACGATGTGTGATTCACAAAACGAATTCCCAAAAACCACCTCTCCACTACGATTTCGCCGTCGCCATGTATCGCTTTGGGCAACTGTGATGGTCGCCGGATTCATGTTGGGTGGTCGAGCCGCTCAAGCGGCAGAACTCTCGTCCGAAACCAACCAGCGGCCCATTCCCGAAATCAAATGGGATACGACACTTCGAAAGTTCCTGTTTGATCGAGAAAAGTTCATCGGACAGAGACTCACGGTCAACTGTCCACCCGCTTCGCCGAATCAAGATTTGAGTGGCGTATTTGGAACGGGAAACTATCCCAGTGAAAGTTCTATTTGCGTTGCAGCAATGCACGCGGGAGTGATCACAAAGGATGGCGGACCAGTAACGATCCAGTTGAATCCGGGTTTGACTGAATACATTGGAAGCGAGAGTCACGGAGTCTCGACCGGCACGCTTCCGGGAACCGAGTTTAGCATGGCATTCGTGACCAACGAAAACCGCGAAGAGAATGACCGGATCCGGCTCGAGTACTTGCCGAGGATCGACTGGAACACCAAGTTCACGTCAACCGGTTTGGCCTATCGGGACCTCGTCGGGCAACGCTTTACGTTTCGGGTTCCCTCGGCACCCGTGGATCGTCGAATGCGAATCGTTTACGGAACTGATCACTATGACTTCTCCAGCAACCTTCCCGTTGCAGCGCTTCATGCCGGTGTGATCACCAAAGAGGGCGGCCTCATCACGGTTCAACTGGACTATGGAAAAGGCAAACTCGTTGGAAGCATTCGCAACGGTGTTGAAACCAAGAGTAAGAATGGTCGTGATCGGTCGCTATCTTTTGTCACGGTCGAGACATCAAAGTGATGGCGGAAACAATCTTCCGCTAGAAACTGTTTAGCAAAGGCCAAGCCACTATCAGCGTGTTGATTTCTAATCCGCGGCGTGATCGAGAGACATTTCTTCGTTCCTCGATCACACTGCGGATTTTGTTTTTGAAGACATTCGTTCTTCGAGATCAAACCCAGAATTTCGCGAGCTGCCTTTCGAAACTGGTCGGGCCTATAATCCGAGGATGCCATCCTCGGATCCTCTTACTGAAGCTTCGCTAGTCACCTGGTACGATCGCCAGGTCGAGTCGGAGAGTGTGGCATTGCAACGTTTGTGGGATGCCTATTTTCACCGCATGGTCCCGCTGGCCCGAAGGCGAATGCTGGGTTCGAAACGTGAGGTTCGTGACGAAGAAGATATCGCCCTTAGTGCTTTTCAGAGTTTTTGCCGGGGGTTGCAAAGAGGACGATTTGTGGCGAACCGGGCTGATGATGAAACGAGTGATGATGACAACTTGTGGCCGTTGCTCGTTACGATCACCCTCAATAAGGCTACGGAGGAGATTCGGCGTCAGCGTCGACTTAAACGTGGGGGTGAGTTCAAGAACGTCGCGGTTGGTTCGGCGATTGAACTCTTGGATCAGTTGGCCGACTCGGGCCCGGATCCACATTTGGTAGCCACCGCACAAGAGTCTTTGCAGCGACTGATGTCGTTGCTTGACGAATCGGGTAACCGAGACTTGAGAGATATCGTTGTGGCGAGCTTCGAAGGTGAAAGTCCTGAGCAAATTGCACAGCGATTTGAGTGTTCATTGCGCACCGTTCAGCGAAAGCTAAAAACAGCTCGAGCCCTTTGGGAGTCGGACTCTCAATGACCGATGACGAGAGCGATCCGTTCGATGCGAGCACGGTCGACCGCCAGACTTTTGGTGAATTGTCAGCTGGCGCAATGGTGCGAATCAATGATCTCTGCGATGAGTTTGAACGCGAACTCTCTGAGTCCGGCCAGGTTGATCTGCAATCCTTTATCGCCAAGTTAAACCTTGACGAAAGTCAGGAGAGTCAGGTCTTGATTCGCGAGCTTATCGCGGTGGATATCCATCATCGAACCAAGTCGGGGGATACCCCAAGCCTAGCTGATTATAGATCCGTTGACCCGAGTATTCGTGAAGATGACTTCGACCTCATGTTGGAGGATGAATGGCCGCTAACTTCGTCGGATCCGCAAGTTGGCTCACTTCAACCTAACCAACGCATCGGTGACTATTTGGTCTTGGAGGAAATCGGCCGTGGTGGGATGGGACACGTCTACCGTGCGGTGCATGTTCTGATGAATCGCATGGTCGCGATCAAGATTCTGACGACGAAGGTGCGGCATGACCCGTTGGCTAGGGAACGGTTCAAACGAGAGATCACATCCGTTGCCAAACTTGATCATCGCAATATTGTGACGGCCTTCGATGCGAGGGTGGAACAAGACTCGCTTTACCTTGTCACCGAATGGATCGATGGATCAGACATGGTTCGTTTGGTTCAAAAAGAGGGGCCGCTGCCACCGCATCAAGTCATTGGCATTGCAAAGCAGGCGGCAAGAGGCTTGCGATACGCGCATGATCAGGGTTTGATCCATCGCGACATCAAGCCAGGAAACTTGCTGTTGGATCAGGAAGGCGTTGTCAAAGTCTTGGACCTTGGCTTGGCACGAATGCTTGATGAGATGGAGGACGAGGAGGCATCGCCGGATGCCCTCACGAAATCGACCCAGATCATTGGCACTCCAGCTTTCATGGCGCCAGAGCAGGCAAGGAATCCTCTCGACGTCGATATCCGTAGCGATATTTATAGCTTTGGTTGCACGCTCTTTTTCTTGCTCACGGGCAAGCTGCCGTATCCCGGTAAGAATCGAGTTGATTCGATACTGGCACACACTGAATCTGAGACACCGGTGCTTTCCGAAGTCGATTCAGAGATTCCTGAACCAATGTCACATTTGGTGCATGATCTCATGCAAAAAGAACGGAGCTTGAGACCAGCAACAATGGACACGGTGCTTGATCGACTCATTGCCATGGAGCCTCGTGGCGATACGATCGCTCAATCGACCACGGCAACAATCGAACGTGAACGAATGGCTGCTGCGTTAGCTCGCGACTCGAATGTCCTCAAGGATGGTTCAAACGGAAAGCGATTTGGGCTTGAAAGGATCTTGTTGGCGTTTGCCTTGATTGGTGTGTTGGTTGGGTTGTCTTTTGTCATCTTCCAACCAGACGATGTGTCTTCTGGGGATAGCGAACAGTCCAATACATCGAGTGTAGGGACTTGGTTTAATGGGGAGTCAAGCTATGCGTACTCGAACGCCTTCGACGAGCCGTTTGATGAGCCTGCGATGATTGAAGTTCTCGTCACGCCGCAAGCCGGACCCAGTCCTTCGAACGTTGCTTCTTGGACAGGTGA
>JBCCKZ010000481.1:0-4946 GCA_039027135.1 Planctomycetota bacterium | reverse complement strand
CTTAAAGCGATATCCTTCGAAGGTCGATTTAGGATGCTTGCTCGCGTTCAGGGAGTCTGATCGGGAGTTACTTTGGCAGCACAGCAGCGAAAAACTCGCATCCGGAAGAGTTCACGATTGGCCTTTGCAGGGCATTTGCTGCGCCCCACTCGTCGAGGGTGATCGCTTGTGGTTTGTGACCAGTCGAGGTGAAGTCCGATGCTTGGATACCAAAGGTTTCTATGACGACGAAGACGATGGGGCGGTCCAAGATGAGTTGGCCACCGTGTTGGTCGTTTCTGCTACGGGTGAAGACGCGAACTTGTATGCTGAGGTCATTACAGGCTTGGAAGCGGGCAAACTGGCTTCCTCAATCGAAGAGATGCTCGCGGCTGCCGGTGAGGAAATCGAAGGAACGGTCGAAGTGCGTCCGCTAGAGGGCAAGTCGGCCTGGAAACTATCAGGCAGTTTCGCTGGCGTCGATCGAGAACTGACAATCGAGGATTCTGGCGAGAGTTTGGTTGTGCAAAAGACCCTTGGTATCCACGACAAGAAAGATGCTGATGTGGTTTGGATCGTCGACATGATGGGACCTGAGTTGGGGATTTCTCAACACAACATGTGCTCATGCAGCGTGACGAGCTATGGCGATTTGCTTTTCGTTAACACATCGAACGGTCTTGATGAATCCGATAACCTGCCCAAGCCTGATGCACCTAGCTTTATCTGCATCGATAAGACAAACGGCGACGTACTTTGGACAGATAAGTCGCCTGGTCTCAACATCCTTCATGGCCAATGGTCAAGTCCAGCCGTCGGTGAGTTTGAAGGTGGACCTCAAGTGATTTTCACGGGCGGCGACGGTATCGTTTATTCCTTTAAGGCGAGCCGCGGAAAAGACGGAGCGGGCGAGTTATTGTGGAAGTTTGATTGCAATCCCAAGACGACGGTGTGGCGCATGGGAGGCGAGGGAACTCGAAACAACATCGTTGCCACGCCGGTGGTTTACAACGGACTCGTTTACATCGCCGTTGGGCAAGATCCTGACAATGGTGAAGGCCAAGGACATTTATGGTGCATCGATCCAACCGGCACCGGAGATGTCTCGCCAACACTGGCCGTAAAGACCGAAGGCGGTAAGCAGGTCCCCATCGAACACCGCCGCGAGCAGGCGGTCATCGAAGAAGACGGTGAGGAAGAGATCAAGAATCCAAATTCGAAAGCGGTTTGGCATTATTCGACGTTCGACACGAACGGCAACGGAGAAATCGATTTCGAGGAAGAAATGCACCGCACCATTGGTTCTTGTGCGATCAAAGATGATGTCCTTTATATCGCTGATATCTCGGGAATCTTGCACTGCCTCGATGCCCGAGGTGATGGGAAGGGCGGTGCAAAGGTTCACTTTCACTACGATATGTTGGCCCAGAGCTGGGGCACGCCGCTCATCGCCAATGGCCACGTTTACATCGGGGACGAGGATGGTGATGTTGCGATCTTTGAGTTTGGACCGGAAAATGTAGAACCGATCGATGAGATCAATATGGGCGGCAGCGTTTACAGCTCACCTATCGCCGCCAACGACACTCTTTTTATCAGCACGAAAGACAAGCTTTTCGCGATTGCCGAGGAGAACTAAACATGTCCAAAACACTCCTAGATGTGGGAAATTGCGGGCCGGATTTCAATTCCATCCGTCGCATGGTTCACCAGAATTTTGAGGCCTCGACGCTCCAGGCACACGGTGCCGAGGACGCTCTTGAGCTCCTGCGAGACAAGAAAGTGGATCTGGTGACGGTCAATCGAAAGCTTGATCGCGATTACACCGACGGAATTGATGTGATCAAGGCCATCAAAGCGGAGGCTGATCTGACTGGAATTCCCGTCATGTTGGTCACCAACTACGACGAGCACCAGGAAGCCGCAATGGCGGAAGGGGCTGTTCGAGGGTTTGGGAAGCTAGCCATCGATGAAGATGCGACCCGCGACTTGTTGAGTCCGTATCTGGCATAGTTTGCGGTTTTCGAGTCATTCGACAGGGTGTTTGATTCGCGTGTCCGAATGGGAAGTGTTCGCTGAGGTAGTGATTCGGACTCTTCCCTTAGCGGGAAGGGTTCACCGTTTAGAAACAAGTCGATTCCAGAGAAATTCGAACTCCCGGCTTAGATTTCACCCGGCCGATGAAACATCCGGTCCCCTTTGGGGCAACGGGCTAGACCCGCTGAATTCAACGCTTCCAAACCGCACGACTTCCCTCACGCGACCCATAATGGCATACCCGCAACTTCGAAGCGTCTGCCATTCCCTTGGGCGTCGATCTGGCTGAGAAAGCCTTCTCTCGACGTAATCGGCCCAGATTTCGTTAAGAACCACGGTTGAGGCAAGATTTGACGGTCTCTATTTTAGGGCCGATGAAATATTGCCAGCTCGACCAGATTACCTCGTTGGTCAGGGACCAATCGATTACCGCGACGCGGACCTTACGGTCTGACGAAGAGCATTTGCTCGACCATTTCCCCAACTTCCCTGTGATGCCCGGCGTCATGATGCTTGAATCCTTGCATCAGGCAGCCATTTGGCTCATTCGAGCCAGTGATGGGTTTGTGACGCCGCTAGTCCTTCTGAGGGAGGTAAAAGGCGTCAAATTTGGTGAGTTTTTGGCTCCCAACGAAACGCTTCACATCGAGGCGAAAGTTGTTAAATCCGAGGGCTCTAGAACGACAATCAAGGCGACCGCCCAGAAAGACGGAAAGACCACGGTGACGGCGCGAATGATCCTGGAAACCTCGGTGACGGGTGATCCGGAAAGAGTTCGAACCGATTCAGACGTGCTCGAACGAGTCCGAAAGCAGTTTGTCGAGTTGTTCCAGTCTCCGACTTTCGATGCGGAGAGCTACCTTCCCGCTGCCGTTCCCAGTTGACCTCGCCGATCCAATCCAGCTAATCCCGCCCTCGCGGGATGACGAATTCAAACTAAGTTGTTACCCGCAAACCACTCCAATCACGGAATTCCCCATGTCGTTGTCGCCCGAAGAAGTCTTTGCCAAGGTCCAAGAGTCGTTGGAGGATGCTCTCGGCGTTGAGCCCGATGAAGTCACTCAAGAAGCCACTCTCGTGGGTGATTTGGGTGCCGAGTCAATTGACTTCCTGGATATCGTCTTCAAGCTTGAGAAGACCTTTGAGATCACCATCCCTCGAGAAGAATTGTCGCCCGAAGACATCCTCACCAACAGCCAATATGTTCAAGATGGTGCGGTCACTCCCGATGGAATGGCTGAACTGAAAAAGAGAATGCCTTGGGCTGACCTTTCGAAGTTCGAGGAGAATCCCCGCGTTCAAGATTTTGGCAACATTCTGACGGTGGGCGATCTTTGCAGCTACGTTGAGTCGAAGTTGGGCTAAGCCGGGTGCGTTGGCTCTGGGTTGATCGGTTTACGGAATTCGTCAGTGGCAGTCATGCTGCCGCGATTAAGAATGTTGCCATGGATGAGGAAGTTGTGGACAAATACTGTCCCGGCTTCCCAATGTTGCCGCCCACGTTGATCATCGAAGGCCTTGCTCAAATGGGCGGGATTATGGTCGCTGAGCACTTTGACTTTGACAAACGTGTTGTGCTCGCGAAAGTGGGATCGGCGAAGTACCACCGTCCGGCTCGAGTCGGTGACCAGCTTCACTATCGGGTTGACCTTGATTCGACGAGCGATGCTGGTGCGACAGTCAACTGCAAGGTTGAGGTCGATGGGCAGCCCATGGCCGAAATCGATCTGATGTTTGCTTTCCTTGATCACGGTGATGATCGATTCCCAGATGGAGCGCTATTTAAGCCTGGTGATCTCGAGGTCATGTTGAGGACGATGAATCTCTTCAACGTAGGCATCAACGCGAAGGGTGAACCAATGGAGATCTCGAGTAAGCTTTAGAGCTGCGCAACTGACTCTCCCAGAGGGCGAGTCGGTCTTAATGGTCCGGAGAGAGCCAGAACTTAACTTTCGAAACGACTACTTTCACTGGGCTGAGCTCTCCCCGGCCGATGAAACGACCGTTCCTCCCCTAGGGAGGGTAAGAAACCTCACTTCATCCCATTTCCACTACGGGCAAAAACCATGAGTCGTCGCGTCGTCGTTACCGGCATCGGTATGATCAATCCCATGGGCCACGATGTGCAAACCGTATGGGCGGGTTTGCGAGAAGGGCAAAGTGGTGTCGGGTACACCTCGCTGTTCGATGCTTCAGGGTTTCCGACAAAGATCAGCGCTGAAGTGAAAGACTGGTCAAGCTACGACGCAGGCATTGAGCCGGAGCAGTGGCAACGGCGTGGTCGGCACACGCAGTTTGCTTTGGCGGCTGCACAAGATGCCGTACGTGATAGCGGTGTCTTGGACGCGATAGATAACCCGACCCGGTTTGGCGTCTATCTGGGAAGCGGTGAAGGCAACCAAGACTTCATGACGTTCAGCCGTATGATGACCGCCGCGCTCGCAGAAGGAGACTACGATGCGGCGAAGTTTGTTGAAACGGGCTTGGCACTACTGGATCCTGCCAAAGAGCTTGAACAAGAGCCCAACATGCCAGCCGCTCACGTGGCCACCATGTTCAACGCGCAAGGGCCAAACTTCAATTGTCTGACGGCTTGCGCCGCATCAAGCCAGGCGGTTGGCGAAGCGACTGAGATCATTCGACGAAGTGATGCTGATGTAATGATCGCTGGGGGGTGCCACAGCATGATCCATCCGTTCGGCGTGACCGGTTTCAACTTATTGACTGCGTTGTCGGAGAGCAATGATAGCCCCTCCAAGGCTTCGAGGCCGTTTGATCGCTTGCGTGACGGTTTTGTATTGGGCGAAGGTGCTGCGATGGTGATTCTCGAGGAACGCGAATCGGCCATGAAGCGAGGCGCAACGATCTATGGGGAAGTCGCCGGGTACGGCACGACCGCTGATGCCTATCGGATCACGGATATTCCTCCG
>JBCCKZ010000480.1:0-4975 GCA_039027135.1 Planctomycetota bacterium | reverse complement strand
CCGCCAAAATCTGCTGCTTGGCAAACTCGACTGGGTTGAAGCGATCGTTTCGGCCCTCCCCAGCCTTCTGCGCCCGACCCTCCCGCTCCTCAGGAGGGCTATTTCCAGGTTCGGCTAGAGCGAGTTTGGAAACCATGTAGTCCGCAAATGGCTTGATAGATTTCTCAAGTTCGCCCTCGATCGAGTACTTGCGAAGCAAGCCATCGTTCCCGGCTACCCAGAGCCCGCCGTTGGGATCCAAACGCAAATCAAAAACACTTACATCTGGCAATCCAATCTTTATCAGCGTCTTTGTTTCTTGGTTTCGCCGCTTTTCCAACGTCGATTTCTCATCCGCCGATCGATCAGAAACCCTTTTGCCTAAAATCTTTTTCGTTGCATCATCGAGACTTCCGTCGAAGTCATAGTCCCAGACCTGGATCTCACTCTCGCCATCTAGCGTGGAGGCCGCGGCGATCCATCGACCTTGGTTGTCGACATCAACGGCCGTAATCCGACCTTCTAATTTTGGAAGATTCCGGATGAGGTTTGCATCGTCTCCAATACGTCGAGTCGTTTCACGGAAGACTCGATAAACCTTGGCCACGCCATCAGAGCCACCAACCACGATTTCGTTGCGGGTCGGATGACGGTCGAGGCTACTCAGTCCTCCCGACAATGCTCCCGGAGTAATCGAAGTGATGTTGTCGACAAATCGTTCGGTATCGACTTCGGTCAGTTTGCAAGTCATATCGCGAGCGACTGAAACCAGGTGAGCTCCATCCGGCGTAAAAACCGTATCGAGAATCCAGTCTTCGTGCGCTCCTTGGAATAAAACCTGAGAACCATCGCTGGAATCGATCGCTCGAACCACATTGTCGGCGGCCCCGAAGGCCAGCTTGGTTCCATCAGGCGACCAAGCAATCCCTCGCAGTGTGTCGTAGGTGTAGTTACGTGACAGATCCAGCTCGCCGGATTTAATATCCCACACCTGCACCTCGCCGACTTCGCCCGAAGTACCACCCGAAACGGCAAGCCTTGAACCATCGGACGAGAAAGCGACGGCTGCTATTCTTGGACTTCGACCAATCAAGCGATGAATGACATCGCCAGTTTCTGCCTCAAGAATGAGGACTTCGTGGTAACCCGCGATCGCAATCCGTGAACCGTCGGGGGAAATGTCTAGCGCGGGGACCGTGGGTGAAGCCGCATAGGTTGGAGGTTGTTTGGGAGAGAATGCTGTGCTCTTGCGAGGTAAATCATCGTTGGCGCCTTCGGAAATCCAACGTCGAATCGTCTCAATCTCGGATGATGACAGCGGCGGTTCGGGGGGCTCTGGCATCTCAGCAACGCCGTCGACCGGAGTGATACGTTCCACCAGAAAACTCTCGTCTGGCTTGCCGGGAACAATCGCTGCAACTTCGCTTTCACCTCCCGCAAGCAGACCATCAAGGTCGGTCATGCGGTAGTCACCCAGAGCTTTGGCAGGCTGGTGGCAACCAAAGCATTTAGACCGAAAGATTGGCAGGACGTCTCGGTGATAACTTACAGCCTCAGCTGAATCACTCGCCAGGACGACGTTGATGTTCACGCTCAGCGATAGCAGTATCGCAATGAGCGACGATCCCATCGACACTCGAATCGTGAAATTGGGTCGCGTGAGCACGCTGTTTCTCCTCGCAATGGTTGGTAATCATTGCCAGTCCTCGATGACGAATTCAGAGCCTGGTGGACGGGTGAATTCAATGAGGTAGCCGGAGCGATCGGCAGGCGGGATCGATTCGAAACCGAAGTTTGAAATCGACATCCTCAGGATAAGGTGCGAATGGACCCCGGTCAACGGAAATAGCGGGCTATTCGGCATTCACTAATTGCGTCAATCGGTCGCAAATCGTCTTGGCAATCAACGGTGTGTGGGCATTTTCAAGAAGAATCTCCTCCGACCCATCGTTGAGCTCTGCGAGTACTTCGATATGACCAGCCCGACGATTTGATTTGGTGACCTGGCGAGAACGCACCGAACAAACATCCGCAAGAACAAGCTCACGAGCTTTCCCAAATATGGCAGCCCTTGGCCGATAGCTAATACGGCCCTCCCCTAACGCGACCATCATCCTTTTTGTGCCAAATAACTGCCAGGTTGCCAAAGCAAAGCCGCCAGCCGTCAAACCAGCTCCGACGACACCGCCAAATCCGACAATGGCAAACCCACCAAACGCCAACACGATCGCAAGGACACACCAGCTCGCAGAGGTCGGATCGTCTCTCGTAGGAGGAAGGACGACAGACAAACTCCCGTTTTCGCCAACAAACACTTCGCCGCCAACGCGAGACAGGACATGCTGAAAATCGAGCCTGGAGGCCTGCTTTGGAAAACCAAACTGACTCGCCACCCCAAACTGATTGTCAAACCTATCCGGATCGCCATCATTCGTTTGGACAAGCTTTGCTTCAGGCAGCGAAAAATCAAATTCGAATACCTTAGAAGAACTTTTGATCTGCGAGATAGAAAGAACCCAATCGACGGCTTCTTGATCGCAGATCGTCATCTCCTGCGGAACCGAAAAGCTTACCGGAACCAGAATCATCCCTTCGGTCTCTTCGTATTCACACGCATCGAATCGGTACACCGCCTCGAAGAAGATACGGTTGAACCAAGTGGGATCTGAACTCTCAACCTTCTCACCGAGAATCGTGAAATCAGACTCCGCTACTTTCAGTTTCTTGCACTCGAGACCGACCGCAAAAGCACATTCAGCGCCCGCAGGCAATGGCCAGTGGATCTTTGCGCGCAGCTTAGAACCTAAGCGAATCGGAGAAATGACTTCGCACCTTAGCCGGCGAAAACGCCAACAACGATAAGCCGTTACGCTCGAAGAGTAGACAACTGCAATCGAAACCAGTGTTGCTGCACCAAGCAAAACCTCATTTGGTAGATCCTCTAGAAATGCATCGAAATCTTGATTGTGCTTGTAGGACGCGCAATAGAGCCAAATGGTTAGCGACACCAACGCAACCGACAAAGCAATTTTCAATACCGCCGT
This sequence comes from Planctomycetota bacterium, assembly GCA_039027135.1. GTDB lineage: Bacteria > Planctomycetota > Planctomycetia > Pirellulales > Pirellulaceae > Rubripirellula. The sequence continues at coordinate 1,952 of JBCCKZ010000480.1, read as the reverse complement.
CATGAAAATGTCGGGCCGGACGAACAATCCGCTAGTGGGTCCACTAGCATGACCGATCAGATCCCCCATCTGTCCGTTCAAGGATGACCCCGTATCCAAACCTACTCGACGAAGTCTTCCTGGTGCCAGTCTGCAGCATCACTCATGATCGATTGGTTAATGACTTGCAATCTACTCTTGAGACGATTGACAAGCTCAGGATGCTCGGACGCCAGGTTAGTGGTCTGGCCGGGGTCGTCCCCCAGATTGAATAGTTCAAAGTCCTTGTAACCGCCACTCTTGATGCGGGGGATCCAAGACTCTTGGAACATATTGTTGTTTGACAATTCGTAGTCACGATGACCTACCAAGGACCAGTCACCACTTCGCATCGCCACAACGGGCCGGCTGCGTTGAAGATGCCAAAACAAAGGCTGATGACGGACGAACGTCGCACGCTCACCAATCAGCAAATCCGATAGGTCTGAACCATCAAGATGCACGGGGATGTCATCTCGGTTTGGCCTCTCGAGATTTAATAGCCCACAAATCGTCGGCACGATGTCTACCAATCCCGCCGGCTCATCAAGCACTTCACCAACATTGATATGTCCCGGCCAATGAAAGATACCCGGGACTCGAATACCTCCCTCCCAATTGACTCCTTTGCGACCTCGCAATCCCCCAACTCGATCGCTGCGATAGCTTCCATTGTCGGAGGCGTAAATGATGAGCGTGCTCTCCATCTGGCCTGTCGACTCCAGGTGTTCGATCAGCCGGCCGATCGCCTGGTCTGTATTGTCGATCGTACCTGAGTAAACAGCAGCTTTATCTTTTAATTTGCCATATCGCTCAACCGACTCCTCGGGTGCAGCGATGGGTGCATGGGGTTCATGAAACCACACGTTGAGAAAGAATGGCCGCGTTCCATCGTCACGAGAATCCAACCATCCGATGGCTTCATTCGCGACAATCTGACATGAGTACCCATCAAGTTTTCCAACCGGTTCCCCATTGCGAATGAAATTATCGGGGTTGTGATGACTCGGCGAGGCATTGTTCCAGGTGGCAAACCAGTAATCAAATCCATGTTGATCCGGTGTCGGCTTATCAAATCGCTTGCTGGGCAGACCGAGGTGCCACTTACCGATATGAGCGGTGTCGTAACCCACGTCGTTCAAAATCTCGGCGAGCGTAACCTCACGAAGCCTTAAATGAGAACGCTGACTCTCGTCGTTGATCCAGCTGTAGACACCGGTTCGAATGTGATGCCGACCGGTCAGCAAAGTGGCTCGGGACGGCGAACAAACAGCGCAACCCGAATAAAACTGTTCGAACCTCTTCCCACCGGCGGCAAGCCTGTCGATGTTAGGCGTTTGAACGGGCCCTCCGTAGCAACCCACATCACGGTAGCCGAGGTCATCGGCAAGCAGAATCAATACGTTAGGCCGATCCCCAGCGATAGCGGAGCTTGTTAATCCCAAGACAAACAGGAGTATGGCAAGAATTTTCATGCCGATAATTGTAGTGTCGAGCTTGGAAGAAGTGGTGGATCCCAGCGGCTCGGCGCAATTGACGCAATCGACGAGACATACAATCGGCCGGAAGCCACCACTGCATGAAAGACAGAATCAAGCTACGCCAGGGTGTCGCTTTGTTGTGGCTTGGTTAATCCCGGCAATGGTTTTCGCGGAACGCGATTTACAAACAATGCACTAGCTAACGATCTATCGTTTTTGCTACGCAACCAAGGTAGGCGGAGACTCACTCTCAAGATGGGAAAACTGCGTTGGGCTTCAACGTCATCTATTCGCTGGCACTTGTCATTCTCTCCCCCTGGCTGGTTTACCGGTCGATTTTCCAGGGGCGATATCGACGCGGACTTAGACAAAAACTCTGGGGATTAAGGCCCTCTGAGATCTCCGCAGCGATCCAGCCCAACCAGAAGCGAATTTGGATCCACGCCGTTTCGG
>JBCCKZ010000479.1:0-4978 GCA_039027135.1 Planctomycetota bacterium | reverse complement strand
CTAAAACTTGAACTAGAGCTCAAACTTAAACTGACAGTCTGAGACACGACAGAAGCCCGTCGTTTATTGGTGCGGAGTTCAGGTTTAAGTTTGAGTTTTTTGTATTAGCCGCGTTCGCAAACATCCAATGGAGCACCATCGCAGGTGTCTTGGCGGCACAGCCCCCTGACTCAAATTCGCTCCCTCACTCCTAATCCTTATCCTTCACTTTATCCGTGAACCTAATCTTTTAGGTCAACACAACGTGGTATCAAAGACAGTGCACTCGGACCACTTGTCTTTGTTGTTGTCAATGAATACCTGGTGCCGTGGCGAAACCTGGTAGGCATCGTGCGCTTCGCGACTGGCGAAAATCATATTCAGGGATGCATCGAACTTACCATTCACCGGCCGATTGAGCTCCAGATCACGCGTTCCCACCGCAAAGTGTTCGAGACCGTCATGCCCAGCCAGGTGTTCTTTGCACTCTGCAATGAACGCTGCGAGGGCGTCGGCGGAGGCATCTTTGAGTTGGAAATAGACGACGTGGGCGTGCTGAGGCATGACTCGGATTCAAATGTAGGAAATAGATTCAATGAAAGAGTGTATGGAAACGGATTCACGATGACCATGGACTCAGCTTCTTCGCGGCGATGCTGGGTTCGAGATCACGGAAGCACACATTTTCTTCACGGAAGCTTCACTGCCTCAGTCGCTCACTGGAATTGAATGTGAAGCCCTCAAACGCTCGCCAACGATGCGGGATCTTCCCTTAAAATCGATCAAGAACACACCAACTCCCACTGTCACGTTAGACGCTCACTTCAACCGGCGCTGAGTCCCGACTGGTGTGCGTGGGATTTCAAACCCACTTAAAATGCCCGGCGGAGTCAAACGTGCAGCTCCCCGACCGACCGCGATGATCACCAAGAGTCCAGGAACCCACTTCAGTGACAAAGACGAAGGTTCTCATTGTTGAAGACTACAGGCCGCTCGCGGAGACGCTCGAATATCAGCTGGTTAGGGCGGGATATGAGGTGAATCGCGCTTCGGACGGTCGCGAAGCGATCGAACAAGCCCGCAAGTGGCTACCGGATGTGATTTTCCTGGACGTCGATCTCCCGGTGATCAGCGGCGTCGACGTCTGCAAGCAATTGAGGGCCGAGCCCGCTACCCAGGACACGCTTATTTTGATGCTCAGCGCTCTGGGCGAGGAATCAGACCAAGTCGTCGGATTTGCGGTTGGTGCCGATGATTACGTGGTCAAACCAGTTGAGAGCTACAAAGTTCTACTTCAGCGGCTTAAGGCGCTTCTCAGACGTCGCGAACCCGCGCTCGACGTTCTTGATCGTGTCAGTCGTCACGGAGTCGTCCTCGACAGACGTCGTTTCACGGCGACGCTTCATGACGAGGCTTTGAAGCTGACGAAGAGCGAGTTCCAGCTGCTCGAAGCCTTGATCCGCCAACCTGGGCGAGTTTTCGACCGCTCTGAACTCGTTGGAGCGGCCCTCGGCGAAGACACTCTCGTCCTAGAACGAACAATCGATGTTCATATTCGAGCCCTGAGAAAAAAAATGGGCGAATCGGCTGATCTGATCGAAACCGTCCGCGGTGTGGGGTACCGTTTCAAGGAGTAGCCGCTCCTTGATGGGTCACTAACATGCCTTGATTGGTAGTTCTCAATCAGGTGATGTTGTAGGTTTACCCTCTCGGGAGATCGTGCGGCTTATTCACCTTGTGTGTTCCGCGTTTATTCTTACTCCGGGGTCCCCCACCCTTCATGGCAAAATCGATCTGGCCATCCGATCAAAACAAGACTGAGGACCTTCTCGAGAAGGCCCGAGAAGGGGATTCCATGGCCATCAACGCGTTGCTCCAAAAGCATCGCGGATCCGTTCGGCGTCTCGTCGAGATGAGGTTGGATCGCAAAGTGCAACGACGAGTGGACGTTTCCGACGTCGTTCAAGATGTCATGGTCGAAGCCAACAATCGGCTGGAAAGGTATCTCCAAGATCCGGCGATGGCCTTTCATCTGTGGCTTCGTCAGATCGCCTGGGATCGAATCATTGACACCTACCGCCGACACCGTGTCAGCGCGAAACGGAACATGGACCGTGAACAGCCGATGTCCGTTCCAGCCGGCGCAGAGCAATCGACCATGGAATTGGCTGTTCAGCTTTGCGATCCCGCGCTTACACCCGCCGCCGCGGCAACGCAAAAAGAGATTGCTGCCCAGGTTGAAACGGTGATCGAACAACTCGGCGACCAGGACCGCGAAATCATCCTGATGCGTCACTACGAGCATCTCACTAACCTTGAAATCGCTCAGGTCCTGGGTCTCAATCCTCCCGCCGCGTCGATGCGTTACTTGCGTGCCGTCCGCCGCTTGCGAGAACTACTCGAAGAACAGTCGATCGAGTCCCACGAGGATGGCTGAGGGCGGAACATCGACTGAAGCCCAAGAGCAACAGCTCGCCAACATCCTGTCTGACTTGACGGATGCGATGTGTCGCGGTGAGCCGGTCGATATCGAAGCCGTTTGTCGCGAGAACGAAGAACTCAGCGGCGAAATCCGCCGTTTGATCGGCACCGTCTTCGTGACCGACACTGCAGGCATGGTCGCCGATGAGCGTTTGGGAACGGAGGACGGCTCCGATGCCAGCGACGGTAGTGAGGGTGGTAGCTCGAAGCGATGGCGCTCGTTGAAACTACCGACAACCGTAGGCGACTACGAGCTCCTCGAAGAGCTTGGCCGAGGCGGTATGGGCGTCGTCTTTCGAGCAAAGCAACTGAGCTTGAATCGCGAAGTCGCGCTAAAGATGATCCTCCGCGGTCGACTAGCGAGCGAACAAGACCTCGAGAGATTCTTAGCCGAGGCAACAGCAACCGCACGTTTGGATCATCCCAACATCGTTCCTATCTACGAAGTGGGCGATATCGAGGGCCGACCCTATTTCACGATGAAGTTGATCGAGGGATCAACTCTAGCCCAGCGGATCTCAGCGGGCCCAATGAATCAACGACGCGCCGCCAAGATCGTCGAACAGGTTGCCAGAGCGATTGACTACGCTCATGAGAACGGCATTTTGCATCGAGATATCAAACCGAGCAACGTCATCATTTCGGCGGATGGCACTCCCATGATCATGGACTTTGGTCTGGCCAAACAGGGAAGTGATCCGCGAAGCCTCACTCGAAGCGGAATGCTGGTGGGTACGCCCGCGTACATGTCGCCCGAACAAGCAGGCGGACGCAAACAGTTGCTCGGCCCGGCGTCAGATATTTATTCGCTGGGTTGTGTCCTTTATTTTGCTCTGACCGGGCGCTCGCCATTTGTGGCCGAGTCCCCGATGGAAGTCGTGATGCTTGTCATTGAACAGGATCCCACACCACCGAGGGCACTTCGACCAAGCTTGAATCGCGACCTTGAGATGATTGTCATTCGTTGCTTACAAAAGCCGATCGATCTTCGCTATCGCTCCGCCGAAAGTCTGGCCAACGACCTCAAAGCATTTCTTGATGACGAAAAAATTCTTGCGAGAAGCGGTCGCTTCACCCAAGTCGTCGCTCGGCTTTTTCGCGAGACCCATCACGCGGCGATCTTGAAGAACTGGGGGACGCTTTGGATCTGGCACTCCATGGTTTTGCTTCTTGTCTGTGCGGCCACGTGGTGGCTGGAATACAACGGAAACCGAAACCGAGCCATCTACGCTTCGATTTGGATAGTAGGACTGGGTGCTTGGGCCGCGGTCTTTTGGTCAATGAGGCAGCGGATGGGCCCGGTCACCTTCATCGAACGCCAAATCGCTCACGTCTGGGGCGCCAGCATGATTGCGATTGGCTGCCTCTTCCCTTTGGAATGGTGGTTGGATTTGCCCGTTTTGACGCTCTCGCCGCTCTTGGGTGTGATCACTGCAATGATCTTCGTCGTCAAAGCAGGAATGCTCGATGGTGTGTTTTATTTTCAAGCGGCCGCTCTATTGCTCGCTGCGGCAGCCATGGCCGCCATTCCCCAACATGCCCATTTGATCTTTGGAGTCGTATCGGCCGCTTGTTTCTTTGTCCCAGGATACAAGTACGCTGGCCGTGGAGCGGTTGTGGCACGATGATCGCGTCGATCCTCATTTGGGCGGCTAATAGGAGGGGAACCACGCAAAAATGTCTCTCTCCCGCCCTCTTGGCAAAGCGAACATATCCACTCGCTCGTCTTTCGGGCTGCGAAGCTTCCCCTAGTTCAGCCAGAGTGTTGAGCTCCAATGCCTGGAATTCAGACGACCCTTTGCCAAATTTGCCCACCTCCGAACATAATCCTGGCAGGATCGCTACTAAGAAGTAGATGATGTTTCGTCCCTCACTCGGTAACTGCCCCACTCGGTATCTACTATGCTCACGCGACTGATCTTCTGTTCTGCACTGATACTGCTCACCTCGTGCTCGATGACTCGTCAGGCGCGAGCCCAAGGACAGGCTTACGGAAAGAAGCCATCCGAAGCGGAAATCACTTCCAAGGTATTCTTCGATATTGCGATTGGTGGTGAACCGGTTGGCACCATCGAGTTTGGGCTCTTCGGAAACGATGTACCCAGGACCGTGGAGAACTTCCGAGCTTTGTGCACAGGCGAAAAGGGCGAAGGTGTATCCGGCAAGGATTTGCACTTCAAAAGCAGCATTTTTCACCGAATCATTCCCGGCTTCATGGCCCAGGGCGGTGACTTCACTCGAGCCAATGGCACAGGCGGCGAGAGCATCTACGGAAGCAAGTTTAATGATGAGGCGTTCTCGATCTTACATTCCGAACCCGGCGTTCTGAGCATGGCGAATTCCGGCCCCAACACGAATGGCTCGCAGTTTTTTATCACCTTTGCTCCCACACCGTGGCTCAATGGAAAGCACGTCATCTTTGGGCGAGTGCTTAAGGGCATGGATATCGTCAAGCAGATGGAAGCCAGGGGTACGCAAGGTGGACGAACACTAGCCAAAGTTGAAATCATCGACTGCG
>JBCCKZ010000478.1:0-4981 GCA_039027135.1 Planctomycetota bacterium | reverse complement strand
GGGGCGGAGAGTGTTACGAAGAGAGACACACTGATAAGAGAGTCATCAAAAAAGGCAAGAAAGGTTTCGCCTATCACTGGGAACAAGTTTCTTTCAACCCAATCAACGCCGACGCGAGCTTTGCGATCCACTTCAAATTCGCTGATGGCAGCAAGCTAAAGAATGCCTTTGAGTATCACTGGCGTTTTTGGACCATACCTGAGGTTTGCGAGATGCTGGCCGAGGCCGGTTTCAGCGAGAGCCATATTTATTGGGAGCACGAACTCGATGAAGACGGCGAGGAAACCGAATGGCGACGCGCGACATCTGCCACATCTGACCCCGCCTGGATCTGCTACATCGTTGCTGTGAAATAGAATGGTGAAGCTCTCTAGCCATTCTTCCAAGCCCACGAAGCCAAGTCTGATGATGTTTAGGTTTTTGACCGTTGGATTTCTAGCGTTGACCGTTTCAAGCGTCTACGCGGAACACCCCAATGTTCTTCTCATCATGTGCGATGATCTGAATTGTGATTTAGGTTGCTATGGTGATCCTATCGTCCGATCACCCAACATTGATCGCTTAGCGGAGCGTGGCGTTCGCTTCAACCAAGCTCATTGTCAGTACCCGCTATGTGGCCCGTCTCGAGCGTCCATGATGACCGGTCTCTATCCCGACCAAACGCTCATCAAGGCGAATGCGATCCGTATCCGTCAAACGATGGCCGACGTGATCACGATGCCGCAAGCATTCCGAGCGGCGGGTTACATGGCTACTCGAGTTGGCAAGATTTACCATTACAACGTGCCTCGACATATTGGCACTGCAGGGCACGATGATCCTTACTCATGGAATCGGACGTTCAACCCGAGAGGCCGTGACGTCGATGATGAACCGCTGATCTTCTCTCTGCGGCCGGGCTCGTTTGGTGGAACGCTATCTTGGCTGGCAGCCGATGGAACCGACGAAGAACAGACCGATGGGATCGGAGCGGACACCGCATGCGACTTGCTTCGAGAGCACGCCAACGACGAAGCCCCGTTCTTCTTAGCCGTTGGACTATTCAGACCACATACCCCGTACGTGGCGCCAAAGAAGTACTTCGAGCTTTATCCGACTGAAGAGATTGATGTTCCCGAGGTTCCCGACGGGTACTTTGAAACGATTCCGCACCCCGCCAAGAACACGCTCCTCAAAAAGAAAGACCAACGCAACTTGCCCAAGGAGCTGGGGCGTCAAGCGATCCAAGCCTACCACGCTTCGATCACATTCGCGGACAAACAAATCGGAAAGATTCTTGATGCCCTCGATGATTCCGAACTCACCAAGAACACAATCGTGGTGTTCACCTCTGATCATGGATATCACCTAGGCGAGCATGGGCATTGGCAAAAGCAGACGCTCTACCAAAATGCGACCCAGGTTCCCTTAATCGTTGCCGGCCCCGGCGTGACACCCGGAGTGGGCGAATTTGCCGAGCTCGTTGATGTGTATCCGACCGTTTGTGAATTGGCGGGGATTAATCCGCCCGATGCCCTGGCGGGCCGATCACTTGTTCCTGTGCTTAGTGGCAAAGCAGAGTCGGTCCGGACGTCGGCTTTAAGCCACCACTCCGAAGGTTATGCACTTCGAGAAGGCTCTTTTCGTTTCGTTCTCTGGGGTGAGAACGGCATGGACGGCCTTGAGCTCTACGATCACTCGATCGATCCAGACGAAATGACCAATGTGGCAAGTGAGGCAAAATACGCTGACGTGGCTGCAGACTTCAGTCGGCGAATCAGAAAGAGAATCGCCGATGCGAAAGCAAAACCCAAGGGCCTTCGCCAAACCAAAGCGGCCACGGTGAAGGGAATCCCCCACCCCGAGGACATTCGTGAGCGACTCTACCAATGAGAAAACGGTCTAGTGCGATCCCCAGCCAATCCTCATCATTAAGCCGTGTTTTGCTTGGTTGACAACTTTATCAGCGACGTTTTATCTTTCTCGATCCGCCGGACCCATTTTTCCGCCGACCGAGAACGCCCCGAATGAGCGTCGACTTTGATGCAATTGCCCAGCGAGGGCGTTGCGAAACAAGCCAACTAAAACTTGCCTTTCCACTACTGGAACAGGGTTATACCCCTCCATTCCTTGCTCGCTATCGAAGCGACGTGCTGGGTGGGCTGAACGAAGCGAATCTCTGGTCGCTTGACGCGGCTCGCCGCTTGGAGGAAGAGCTTTCTGTAGCAAGAACGGAACTGCTTTCCAAATGGGAAGAGACGCCGTTGAAGGATGCCTCAATTCGGATGGCCATTGAAAAGGCCGGATCGACGCGACTTCTGACGCGTTTGAGACGCCTGGTGCGTGGTGAGATGTCCGGAGCCATATCGGATTCGAGCCGCTTGGCTGTGGCAATGATTGCACCCGCCGGCGGACAACCGATACCCGAAGACCTCGTTGAGTGGGCGTCCCAAATCGAGGGTATTGGCGACGCCAGCGCGGCGACCGAGGGACTTGATGCCGCCTTGGCTCAACGCCTCCGCCTGCATCCGAAACTGACAGCTGCGGCTGTTCGTTGGTTGTCAAAAAATGCGAAGATCAAGGTCGCCAAAGTCCACGATCCCCATCTCGACGCGGCGAAAGATCAGCCCGGGCTAGAAACCGAAACTCCGGCAACTAGTCAATCCACTGAGGAAAACAGCCAATCGGCTGCTCCGGTTAGCGAGCTGGCACCACCGAATGCTGACAGTTCAACGTCTTCAGACTCAACCGCCGCTTCGGATGCCGTCTTGGTGTCGGAGACTGAAACGGCATTGGAGCCGACCTCTTCGCCGGTGGAAGCAACCGAAGATGACCTGGCTTCCAGTGAAGTTTCCAAAGGTGAAACTGCACCGTCGACCGAACCATCCAGCGTCGAATCCGAGCCGCCTCTCGCCGATAACGCGTCTCCGCTAGAAGCCTCCGGCGAAGACCAATCCGCTGAAGAAGCTAATTCGCAGGAAGGCCAGCCAGCTCCGAACGAGATAGCGAGTGAAGAGACGAATGCCGCCAGCGAAGAAACGGTCACGATAGCCGATAGTCCATCGGCGCAAGAAACACCTGAGCCGAAACAAGCGTCCAAGGGTAAAGCGAAGGCCTCGCAAAAAACAAAGAAGATCACACCTCGTCAGCGGCGACGCCGATGGCTAGTCGGAGTTCTTAAACCGTTACAAGGAAAGTCGTTCGCCGGAGACAAGCTCAGTGCCTTCCAAGTGGTAATGTTGGCTAGGGCTCTTCGCAGCCAGGTGGCCGAATGTGAGTTCCAATACGACGCAGCAAAATTTGTCACGGAGTTACAAACAGTTGCCGGATCGCTGAATCGTAAGCACAGCGATCGACTTAAGTCGATCGTCATGGCCAACGAAGCGGTCATTCGAGAAACAGCCGAGCAAGCTTGGTGGGATGACCTCCAACAGAGGGCCAGCACGAAGCTCGTATCCACGACCGCGGACACACTACGACGTCAGGTGAGCCGCGGTAGCGTCGAAGCAAAGATTGTCTTGGCGATCGATGCCGTAGGTCCCAAAACCGTAGCCGCAACCATCGTCTCGTCTGATGGCCGGGTCCTACTCTGCGAAGACCTTCCCGGACAGCTTTCGCCGGCAGCGAGGTCGGCGGCTGTTGCTCGTCTTGGCGAGTTGATCCATTTACATCACGTTGATCTATTGGTCATCAGCAACGGGCCGGCACGACGCAGTGTTCTCATCGCGCTTAGCGAGTTGATCAAGCAATCGCCGGACAAGTCGATTCGCTGGACACTTTCAGATCGAAGCGGTGCCGATGCTTACGCGGGCTCACCGCTGGCCGATCAGGAGATGAAGTCGACACCGCGACGTTTTCGCGCGGCCGCTTGGCTTGCCTTTTCAGTAATCCAACCAGCACAGGCGTTGGCCAAAGTCGACCCACTCAAGCTCCGCCTCGGATCCTTTCAAAAGGAGCTCAGTGAGGATGCCCTGGGACCGGTACTCGAAGACATCCTGATCAGTGGTGCATCGCGCGGTGGAGTTGATGTCAATTCTGCCTCGGTGTCGTGGTTATCACGCCTTCCGGGCGTGGGTGAGGAAGCCGCTCGCAACCTTGATAACCAAAGACGAGAAAAGCTATTTGGATCGCGGGAGGATATCGTTACCCGTGGTGGACTGGTTAACGAAGTCTCTTCGCGACAGGCGGTTGCATTCCTTCGTGTATTTGGAAGTGCCGAAACGCTGGATGGAACACTCGTACATCCCGATGACTATCCGCTCGCGAGACGTTTAGCGTCAGCCCTATCAATCGAGCTGCCACCGGAATGCCCGCCTGGTTATGAAACACCAGATTTCTCAAGTGCCCTTAGTGCTGATGAAACGGAAGCTCAGCCCATCGAAGTTGTCCAGCAAGAGGAGAAAGCTGCTGTTGAGGATTTCACCGCTCAACCGAGCGAGACGCAAGAATTTCAAATTGATGATTCCGAAGCGGCGGATGATTCCATCGTAGCAGAAGAGCCCGAAGCATCCGAAGGTTCTGAGGCGACTGCCGAAGCGTCCCCCGAAGAGAGCTCCCCGATGGCCGGCGGTGAGGAAACGCCGCAGACCACTTTAACCGAGACGGCTCAAGAAGAGACGGACACACCGCCAAACGGCGCAGGCGAATCGCCAGCTGAAGTCATGGGGGAAAGCCAGGAACCGACTGTATCAGAGCCGGAAGCCGCGTCCGAAGCATCTGAAAGCAGCACACCGGTGGCCACCGTTGAAGTACCGGAACCAATCCGGCGGCCGATGCCAGAATCAAAGTCCATCGACAAATGCATCAAGGAGTGGCAAATCGGGAAGCACTCGACGCATCAGATCGTGCGTTGGCTATGTGATCCCTTCGGAGACTCGGATGCTTCGGGCGAACCGCCCGCGGTCATGGACCAGATGCCCACCAACGTGTCGCTTAAACCGGGAGACGCCGCCGTGGGTGTTGTGGTTGGAGTGATGCCATTCGGTGTCTTTGTTGAATTGGC
>JBCCKZ010000477.1:0-4985 GCA_039027135.1 Planctomycetota bacterium | reverse complement strand
GTCCAGACCAGATTGACGGGCCACCACGGCAGTCTTTCGGAAGGCACCTTTTTGAACTCATCGATAAGAGCTTCCGGCCCGCCGAACTCTTCGATCGCCGATTTGATTGCGGCGTCGTTGTCGGAGTCGTCTTCCAGCCTTGCCAGAATACTGTCGCGCAGGTGTCGCTCCATTTCATCGAGGACTTCGACGTTGATGGCAGGCACTTGAGCCTTCCATTGAGACCTCCACTGCATCAGTGCTCTGTCGATTTCAACCATTGGTCAATACCCAAGCTCGCTCAAGCGTGTCGTTCATCAACCTCCACTGCACCCGAGAAGACTCAAGATGCCGGTGACCCTTCTTATTCAACACGTAGAATTTTCGGGGTGGCCCGCTGCTTGAACGAACCGAACGCGACCTGATCAGACCTCGCTCCTCAAGTCGATGTAGGAGCGGGTAAAGCATGCCTTCTGACCATCCGACTTGCCCGCCTGACAGTTCTCGAACTCGCTTCAGAATCGCGTATCCGTAGTTATCTTCCTCAGCAAGAATGGCGAGGATCAACGGGGCGGCCGACGCGGCGACAAGATCCTTCGCTATGTGAACCGATTCTTGAGATGACATTTCGCTTGGTACCTAGCTGCTTGAGGTAACCAGATGGTACCTTGCACATCAAGGCACTGCAAGCCGTTGCTTCACGTCGTCTCGTCCGGCTCATGCTTTTCCCTCGGCAGCTATCTTGAGCATCTTCTTTTCGAGCTCTGCGTCGGCAAGCAGCTCCTTTTATCTTTGGTCTTCAACCTCGAACCCTCGAAGATGCTTTGGCTTCACCGGACTTCATCGCTTCGCCCTCTTGGATCGATTTGACGATCTGCTCAGTTCTGCGAGGTTTTCATTTCCGAGTCATCGAAAGTCTCCCAGGGCCGATTTGGCCGGCAAACTCCTTCAGCCGATGGATCCGTTCCTGGCGAGCATGCCACGGCCTCTATTCGGAAGATGGCGCTTTAAACTCAATTTGGATTCAGGTTTGACTCTTCCGACGCCGACTGCTAAAGTGAGCCAAACGGACGGACCCGTCCGTCTCGAAGGGAAGAGTGACTTTAGGTGAACCGAGAACAGTATGGATTTGATTCTAGGGAAACGACATTTGTTGGGGCTCTCAGTGCTGGCCTTTGTCACAGGCTGCGCCAGCGTGCCCTACCGGTACGGAGCCGGCGAGTTCCAAATGCCTTCTGACAAAAGCAACACGGTCAGATATGGTGGCGAACAACCTTGCCTGGACTGGGCTGAGCAGATGGTTCACGCTCCAGCTCGGATAGTTTCCCGCAGCCTTGGTAAGGCGGAGGATCCTTTGGTGGTAGAGGCAAATCGAAGCGAGGCCGTAGAGCTCTCGAGCGAATACCTAAGAGAAAACTTCCTACAGGACGTGCAGATCGACGTTCGTCGATACTCACCAGCTGAGCAATGGAAGCGAATTCGAGAGAACAACCGAGTCTCCCCCGCGCTAAAATACACCGCAGGGACTCTGAGTTGGGCTGGCTACACTTTGTTTCCGGGACGAGTGTGGCACGTCGACAAGTACAACGTGTTTAGCAACTCGATGTCCCTGAATTCATCAGACCCGGTTAGTGCACTCTACGCCGCGGCTGAGGCGAAAGAATATCGACGACGTAAGCTTCCTGGTGTGTATTGGGGGATGCAGATGCTACCCGGTGTTCCAGTTGTTCATATCCTGATGATGGGAAGAGATGCATCAGGATATGCCCGAGCCCAAGGTGATGAAAAGCTTAAAGACGATGTTCGTAAGCATGCGTTGACTGAGGCGGTTGTGGAAGTAGCAACTGAGTTCATTGAGTTTTAGTTTCAAACGTCAAAACACACGGGAACGGACTGATGGTTCAACAAACTTCAAAGAAGAAAGACGGCCCCGCAAGAAACGAGGAGAAAGAAGCTGCCATACTTGAGTTCGCCGTAAAAGTCTTTGCCGAAGAAGGCTATAAGAATACCGACGTCGAAAAAATCGCGGGACTTGCGGATGTCGGCAAGGGCACCATCTATCGTTACTTCATAAATAAAGAGGGGCTTTTTCATGCGGCACTTCGGTATTGCAGTGGTCAGGCGGTGAAGTCTTTTCGCTCCACCTACGACATTAACGAAGATGGTGAAGTTGACTGTAAAGACGGCTTGCCAACGGATGCTCTGTCGATCCTGCGAAGCATTGCCTTGTCTTATGCGCAGTTCTACAAGAAGAACCCTGAGGCGGTGGAGCTGATGATTCAGGAGAGGGCCGAGTTTCGAAAGACAAAGCTGCCGGGCCACCTGTTGCATCGAGCAGAACATCGGAAGCGAATGGACAACTTTCTTCGGAGGGCCATCGACAAAGGTGAGATACGTAAAGTCAATATTGCACAGACAACGAACGCCTACGCGGACTTGTTGTTTGGTTGCGTCGTTAACGGAGTTCTGGAAGGTTCAAAATCCAAACTCGTTGCTCGCATGGAATGTGCAGTGGACCTGTTTTTGAATGGGTTGAATACTGACTAGCAAAAGGGCGTCTCGCATCGAGCGAAACGCCTCTTTTTTTCAGAACCTGTGGACGGACTAGTCCGTCTTTTTCTAGAGGAAATCAAATGATCGGTCACACAATCACTTTCTCAAATACATTTGCTGAGCACATCGGTCCGCTGCTGATCGCGATTCGGGCGACAGGGTTCTTCGAGGCAGGGATCTTCATTCCAACTATGACAGCCGCTTCAGTGCTAATGTTCATTGTCTTGCTGCGAGGTCAAAGACCAAGAAGTCCCGTTGGATGGATTCCGGAACGACTCTGGCTTGTCGCTTGTTACGCACTTTGTTTCTTGGCGACCAACGTAACCGCCATTGGCTTTAAGACATTAATCGTTGAGGAGCTCGACTATGCAACTCCAGTTTGGTTCGCGTCCTTGGTCGGACCACTTCATTTTTACATCCTGAGCGTCGTGCTTGCGTACTTGGTACTCATCTTCCGCAAGACGAACGCAAGACTTACCGCGTTGCTTTGCATCTACGTCCAAGCGGGACTGATTGGCGGATATGCAGTCGGTGCCTACCGCATCTTCAACGAACCCATCACGCTCTTCGACCTGACTGCGGGAATTAGTGGGTTCATCAACATCGTGTGGTTTGGGCTTTACAACGCGGATGTCGCTACTCGGTTCATGAATGCCATTGGCGGCGGCGACGTGCAGCCCACGATCGTCGCAAAAGCATGATTATCACGCTGCTAATCACTTTAGCAGTCGAACTAACTAGAAGGACTCTAACCTATGTCACAACTAAAAATAACTCGTGTTGCAAACGCCTGCGTGCTCATCGAAATGGGGAAGCAAGTCATCCTGACGGACCCGTTTTTCCTGAACTGGAAGATGATTGGCATCAAAGAACAAGTGGCAATGAAGCCGCAAGAACTGCCTCCACTGACAGCCATCATCGGGTGTCATGACATCATCGATCATTGGCAAATGCAAAGCCTAGCGGATTATCCGCACAAGAAGGAATCCGTATCCGTTTACGTACCTTTGAAATCGATGGTCCGAAGTGCAAAGAAAGTCGGTTTCAACAATGCCGAGATTCTCCAGTGGGGCGAATACCGAGAACTTGGAGAGCTATCCATTGAGGCAACGAAAGCCCAAACGATGATGATGATGCGGAGGATAAACAACTATGTTTTGCGTTGCGGTGGGATCAGACTATTTTTTGGCAGCGAAGCTCGAGACCTTGAGCCGCTGAGCGATTACAGAGATCAACACGGAGCTGTTGATGTGGCGGTCTTGCCCACCAACTCAGTGCATCTCTTTGGCCTCTACAAACTTGTGATGAGTGGTAGCGAGGCTGTTGAAGCAACTGAACGACTTGGTGCCAAGCAGTTGTTTGTCGTCCATGATGCTCACCCATCTATTCCAGGCCTGATTCACATCAAGAGTTCAGGGAACGATGCGGACAGGGCATCGAAAGACAGTGAAGTCGATGTCGTTCGTGTACCAACCGGGGTGGTATGGATTCCGAGGAACGGTGCGAAGACAAATGACGAGCCGCACAAAGCCAAGCCATAATTCTTCCTCAGCTAAATAGTCTTTTGAAGAGAATCCACTTATCACCACGTGCATAAACTAGGCTCTTACATGGAGAAGGGAATTGAAAACCACTTTCAGATCAGGGCTATCGCCAAAGTGTTGTTAGTGACACTTGCTGAGCAGAATCAAGATGAGGGGAAGGCCCGCTTGAAGTACAACTTCTTTGGTGCAGCCGCTTCGCACACGCTTAGTAGAGACAACATTTACGAACAAATCCTTCCCACGCTGAGTTTTGCATTGGGAGCAGTTTTGTATTTTTCAAGTCCAGTATCACGTAAGGTCGACGAATGCGTCTCGGTAAGGGACAAATCAGGAGTCGCCAAAACACTTAACCACGGAGAGCAAAATGTTAGTACTGTCCCGAAAGATTGACCAAAAGATTATTGTTGGTGAGAGCATCGTAAAGGTGCTTGGCGTGAACGGAAAACGAATCACGCTCGGCGTCTCAGCGCCCGACGAAGTGATAATTCTTCGCGGAGAACTCGCTCCATTTGGAGTCATGGAGGATGAGCTCGAGTCGACCAGTAAAAGCAATCGAAACTCTGAAGTTCGTTCGCCCTGAACGCGGCTTGTCCCAGAACCAAACTGGCGTTCAATCCGAGCAATCGCGTGAAAGTTGCTTTCCCGCTGTCATGACGGATTAAGTGACCTTTAGACGCTACTGTGGCGATTCGTAACTCGGATCGTCGACTACCGCAACGCCTCTTTTGGCGACACTGTTGTGAGTCGTTTGACTTCGAGACAGCTTTCGGTTGGCCAGACTTCAGCGTCGATAGCAGTTTGCGAAGTGCATGAAGTCGTGGGAGCCGGCACGACGTTCGCCACAGTTTAAAAGCTGACTCGAAGTCAAACGACTCACAACAGTGTCGCCAAAAGAGGCGTTGCGGTAGT
>JBCCKZ010000476.1:0-4999 GCA_039027135.1 Planctomycetota bacterium | reverse complement strand
CGAGTGTTCCTGAAGATTGTGACCCTCACCGGGGATGTAAACCGTGACTTCCTTACCGTTCGAAAGGCGAACCCGGGAAATCTTCCGAAGAGCCGAGTTCGGCTTCTTGGGAGTCATGGTTCGGACCTGGAGGCAAACGCCCTGCTTTTGCGGGCACTTCTCCAGAACAGGAGCCTTACTTTGGCTCTTCTTCAGCTTGCGTTTCTTGCGGACGAGTTGATTGATCGTAGGCATAAAAGTCTATTTTCTTCCGGAAAAATCGATCCGGCGACATCATTCAAGATCCTCAAAGAAGGGTGCCACAGAGTCTATCTGAGGCGGCTCGGGGATCTTCTGGGTTGTGGTGAGTCGCGAAAGTATCTCTGCCCGTGGCGGATTGTCAATGCGATTTGGAGAATTGCTAGGATTCAGGTTGAAGCTCGGCGGTTCGCCGATAGGTCGACCTTTCCGCCGTGTTCCCCTCTGATCCCGCCAAATGGGCTGTGATGCGATCGATGTGAATGTGGCAGTTCTCTAGAAAAGTTCGATACTTGCTGCTTTGGGTTCCCGCGACGGTGGTTCCAGCCACATAGAGGGCCGGCAAGCTGGTTTGCATGGTGGTTTCGTCGTAAATAGGACGGCGGGAGTCATCCGGAGTCAATTCGACTCCGATTGCCTCCATCAGTGATTTATCTTGTTCGTATCCGATGAGCAAAAGCACATCGTCAGCCGGGATTTGGATCTCGCCGCCCGCCCGTTCGCGAAGTACAGCGTGTGTCGGAAGGATCCGAGAGACGCTTGTTCCCATATGAGCCTGGATTCGTTCGCTTTGGATGAGCCCGCGAAGTTCAGGGCCAATCCAGTACTTGATACTCTCGTAGGGCAGCTCATCACCCCGATACGAGATCGCGACCCGGGCACCAGCATGGTGAAGTCGAAGGGCAGCCTCGGCGGCTGAATTGCGTCCCCCGACAATCAGAACACGCCGCCCAAAATAGCGGTGAGGTTCACGGAGGTAGCCATCAACATGACTGAGTTCTTCGCCTTCAACCTTGAGCTTTCGCGGGAAATCAGTGCCTCCAATCGCAAGGACAACCGCGTCGCAATTTGTCGTTTGAAGGTTCGAGCCAAAATCATCGCCACCTGCATCGGCCAGGTCGAAGTGCCTCTCGTCCAACGCCACGCGATTGGTTGTCACTTGCCATTGGTTTCCGAACCGTTTGGCATCAACGACCCGCGTGAATGTCCTCACGTCGAGTTCGAACTGGCTGACGATACCCCTTAGATAGGTAAGGTATTGTTCTCGAGTTGCCTTGCTCTGATCCGGGGTCAGCAGTGGCACACCTGCGATGGAGATACGTTCGTTGCTACTGAACCAACGGGTTTCGGGTGCCCACCAAGACATCGTTTGCCCGACGGATCCAGCCTCAAAGATGGTTGCTTTACCGCCCAAATGCTCGATGGCGACCGCCATTTCTAGCCCGATCGGTCCACCACCAACGATGACGATGTGCATTTCGGATAGCTGAGACCCGTCAGACACAGATGGACTTTTCGAGATCATGTTAGGAACTGGCGAAGTTAAGTTGCGGATATCAGGTGGAATAAACCAGCCTGCTAGGCCCTGGAGTATCCGTCCATCACAATACTGTGTTCACCCAATCATTCACTATTTTATCTGGCGATGAAGATCTTTTTGACCGGGTCGACGGGGCTGCTAGGCAACAACGTGTTGCGATTGGCGGTCCAGCGAGGCGATCAGGTTCAGGCACTGGTTCGGCAGCCGGTGGTGTCAGAGATCTTTGACGATCTTTTGGATGCTGGAGCGGTCGAAACGGTTCTGGGAGACCTTGTCTCCGAAGCTGTGCTCGATCAGGTGATTGGTAGGTCTGACGCCGTGATTCATTCGGCGGGCATGATTCACTTGGGTTGGAAACAGCTCGAAGAGTCGATGGCGGTAAACCGTGATGGGACTCGCTATATCGTCGAGGCCTGTATCAAGCATGATAAGCCCTTGGTTTGGATTGGGACGGTAAACACGCTTGCCGTTGGCTCGCGTAGAGAGGTTGCCAACGAACAGACGCCGCTTGATTTTCAGGGCGGGCAGGTGCCCTGCAGCTACGTGCTGAGCAAGCGAGCTGCGCTCGAAGAGATTCGCATGGGCGTTCGCCGAGGTCTGCGAGCGATCACGATTCATCCCGGATTTATGTTGGGCCCATTCGATTGGAAACCAAGTAGCGGACGCATGGTGGTGGAACTGGACAAAGCTTATCGGCCACTCGCTCCGAGCGGTGGTGGGTCAATCTGTGATGTGCGTGATGTCGCTGAGGCAGCTCTGAGTGCTTTAAGCCGTTTGATTGATGGCCAGTTGGAATCGGGTCGCGAATACATCACAGCGGGCGAGAATTGGACCTACTTAGAACTTTGGAAGGCAATCTCGAAACAGGTCAATCGATCTCGACCGATCATGGCTGCTGGCCCGCTTCAGCGCTGGATTGGAGCGAGGGTCGGTGACTTGATTTCGCGATTGGGCGATAAAGAGTCCGACTTGAATAGTGCCGCGGTCGCGATGAGTAGCCAGTTCCACTGGTACGATTCCACGCGAGCTGTCGACGAACTGGACTACCGAATTCGAGACCCCTACGAGTCACTTGCCGATTGCGTTGACTTCCTTCGGAAACGCGGAATGATTCGGCCTCAAAAGACCTCTAAAATCGCCGACACGGAGATCAAGGCAGACCCGACGGCGGATTGATCGTTCCGTCAATCATTTATCATCCAAAGGGGGGAGTAAGACGACACCTCGGCTTGAGGGCCGAGAACGGATCCGAATACCTATCGGCCGACTGGGCACTAGCCCGTGGTTCCCGCAGAAACCGGACGCTAACGTGTTTCGGCTCAGGTTCTCGGATTGGCTCTAGCGATCATCCATCTCGTCGTTACCCGAGGCGTCGTTTCACTACCCGTTTGGCTCAGCTCACCAATTTTTACCTCATCCGGTGCGTCCTCATGTTTCGCTTGTACACTCATTCGACCGTTCTTGCGGCGGCCATTGCATTCATAGGCGTGGTTGATGCGGGTCGCTCTCAAGCCGAGGGGGTCGCGGTGGTTGAGTTGTTTACCTCTCAGGGATGTAGTAGCTGCCCGCCTGCCGATGAGAATCTGATTCAGCTTGATCGCTATGCACGTGAGAACGGCAAGCCCATCTACGTTCTTTCGTTCCACGTTGACTACTGGAATCGCTTGGGATGGAAGGATCCCTACAGCGAAACCAAATACAGTGCTCGGCAGAGTGAATACGCTCGGTTATGGGAAACGACTCGCGTTTATACTCCCCAGATGATTGTCTCGGGGGTTGATGAGTTTGTCGGTTCGAGTCGCGAGAAAACGATTGAAGCGATCAAGAGTGCCCTCTCGAAACAGGCGAGCGTGGTCGTGAGTCTCGAAGCTGAAAGATCATCTCAGGAATCCAAATCAATCAAAGTTGAATTCAACGCCCAAAACGCAGATGAGGGAGACCTGATTAACTTTGCGGTTGTGGATTCGCCTGCCGCGAATGATGTCGCTCGAGGCGAGAATCGCGGTCGAACTCTGAAGCATGTGAACGTCGTCAGGTCGTTTGCTCGTCAGCGTCTTTCCACAGAAACCAAAGGTGCGATTGAGTTGGAATTTCCGGAAGACCTAGAGACTTCGACAGCGGCAGTCATCGCTTACGTTCAATCCAACGACGGTGAAATTCGTGGCGTTGAACGATTGGATTGGGCACGTGTGGTTCGTTGAACGCCCGCCAATCTGATCAAAATCCTAAGTTCATGATCTCGCCGCCGTCCCGGGTCATGGCTGCTTGGGCGTCTTTGGCTGCAGTTGTTGAGGGCAAGAACAAGACCGCTCCATCGCCCATGAGTACATTGGATCCATTGCGACGACTGTTGAAGTGCTGTGTAGGGTTCTCGTACAGACCAAAGTCGACATCTGGTTTCGTCCAAACCGTTGCGTCGGAGGCATCGGTCTCGAGGGCCATCATGGTGTTTGATAAACCATCTCGCACTTCTCGAAACCTCACCTCTTCGTCGATCTTGCTAAACATGCAGCCGGGGCCAAACGCGAGGCGGTAGTTGGTCTGACCCGTCGGTAGCAGCATGGACGGTGTCTTGTAGGTTTCGGGGATTTGCTCAACTAGAGTCATGTTGTGTGGGCTATCCCACGGTTCATCAAAGTGGAACTGGTCATACAGCTCTTGCTGCTCGATGAATGGGAGGATTGCAACCCGCCAAGAGAGTAGCGGTGTTCCGGAATCGTCGGTAATGGCCGGTTTCGGCAGGTGATTGAAGGTCGAGTAGTAGTTATGCATGGCCAGGCCAATCTGCTTCAGGTTGTTCGCGTCGGTCATGCGTCGAGCCGCCTCGCGTGCCGATTGGACTGCGGGTAGCAATAGCCCCACGAGGACGCCAGTGACTCCAATGACATGGAGGTCCTCGCCATTGAGTGTTGTGGGTTGGAATAGACGTCCTCTTCTGACCGGCCTGAAAAATTCAGGGAGCTCATCACCAAGGCGATTGAAGTAATTCATCCATGCTTCGCCCATCGGGCCTCGCTCGGCAAACTCGGATCGGGCCATGGCAAGAGCCTGCTGCTTCACCGATTCGATAGCCTCGTTTGCTATTTCTTCAACAAGATCAGCGGCATTGTCATCTTTGGCTCGCAGCGTCCAATTTCCATAAGTCAGCATGTCAAAGCTGAATAGATCCATCGACGTCCATGCAGCGTCGAACTGGGTGAAGAGTTGAGGAACTCGCTCAGTGCCTGGTGGCATCTGTTCAATCTGGGACATGATGCCAAACTGCATGAAAGGCCCCAGCACTTCCATGTTAAGGATGGCTTGGATATCGCCTTGCTTTTCGACCGATTGAGCAATTTCAGAGAGCTTTCCAGACTCGGGTTCTGCGATCGTTGCGAGCATTCTTTCGATATAGTTGGATCCACCTACCATCCAAAGATCATCCGAGATCGCAACGACATG
>JBCCKZ010000475.1:0-5005 GCA_039027135.1 Planctomycetota bacterium | reverse complement strand
GTTCGTGTGATCAAACAACTTTGGAAGACGTTTACGCTCGCAGTTTCATTCTCCAGTAGGCAAGCAGATGTCAAGCGAACGAATTGTGCATCAAGAGTACTTCGAAGCTGTACGAAGGTTGATGCCTGTCGCCGAGTTCTCAGACACAGGACTCCTGCTCGACGCAAATGATCATTTTCTCGCTTTGACGGGATACGATCTTTGGGAGATTCAGGACAAGCACCATCGTACGCTTTGCGATCCGTGCTATGCAGAATCCAGTGAGTATCGACTATTTTGGAGCTCACTCGCAGCCGGGCAGTCACGAACCAATGAGACTCAGCGAGTGCATAAGACCGGTAGGCCTATCTGGGTTCGTGCTTCCTACAGTCCCGTTGTGGACGATTACGGTGAAGTATTGATTATCATCAACTTGGTTCTTGATCTGACGAGCACGCGGAGAAACTTGTCAGCTCTCCATTACAAGATGCGACCGATAAAAGTATCGGAACAAGACAATACTTAGCGTTCAAGATAGGTGGGCAGCATCGTTCTCTTCGCCCAACCATGAGCACTACCGCAGTGTAGCGTAGCCCATTTCGCTCAAACGCATTCGAATACGATCAAAGTGCACATGAGTTCGGCGTCCATGGAATCAAATCGTGCCGTAAGGTGTCCTTTCCAGGCTGGGTTTGCGATGTCAATCCAATATGTGATGAGTGTGCAGATTAATGCCCGTGCCGAATGTTCAACTAACTTGTTGACGCGAAGGCTACCGCAAGCCGGCAAGAAACTGTTTCCATACCATGATCCTGCTGATTCTTGACTTAACGTATTCCGAGATGCCTTCGAGCTCGGGCGGTCCAACCGAAACCAGTGCGATCCTGAGATCTCCAGAAGATTCTGCTTCCAAAAATGCAGGTGGGATTTCATCGCTAGGCAACAAACAAATCGTCGTGGGCGCAACCGTATTCAAAATCGAGGATGCGTGCTCGTTATCGATTGAGCAGCCTCGCAGGCTAATTTCTTTAACGTCTTCGAGTGAGGAGCATAACTCGATAAGTTCATCCGTTACTTTTCTGCCATCGAGCTGCACGCGAGCATAGAAATTGTCCGCGCAGAACGGAAGTGTTCGAGCGTCAAATTGGCAACGGGCTGGTAGCACGTCACGAAGACTCCGTATTAACTCAGTTGGGATGGATTCTTCCCCGCCATGAAGTTCAATTCGCCAGAGTTTCGCAAACGACCGTCTGTCCCAAGAATCAACCAAGCCCGCATCCGGCAAAGCGTGGTGGAAGCTCAAAATGCGGATGTCAGAGAAATCAAAGTCTCGCCAAAACTCATCCAAGAACTCTGTTCCCGTGAAGCAGATTCCAGAGCCTTGTTCATCGATCAACTCTTCCAGCTGATTCCGATCGAAAACGTAATCCTCAAACGAGAGGTACTCGCATCTTTTCACAGGAACATGATCGGTGAACTGCACCTTCTCTACTCTCCACGGCAATCGATCCTTAAAAGAGATCAGCTCGCTCACATTAATGAAAATTGCGTTAAAGAGATCTCGGTTCTGGGATAGATCGATTTGGATGGGGTCTTTACAGCTGAACTCGACCATTACGGCCTTTGGGCATCTTTTAAGCCAGATCGAGATGGATTCATTGTCAAAAGGCGTTCCGGCGAATCCAAGTCGTTCAAGCGCAAGACTTGATTGGGATTCTAGCAGTCGCTTCGTAAATGAGGGGCGAACCTGGCACTGGGGCAAGGCGAGACCAACCAGATTGGGACTCTGAGAAATGAATTGGAAGTCGCGACCTTCGAGAACACGTTGTGACGCGTATAACTCGGAGAGATTAGTTTTGATTGAGCCGGGGAAGAGCTCCTCCAATGGAATCGAGGAGAAGTCGCGAGGGATCGTTAAAACGTCTATCCCTTCTTTGAAATTGCCCGCGAAGTAGAGTTCGGCGCCATCACTCGGCCCAAGGGCGACTCCAGCGAGAGAACAGTTTTCTACATTCAAGAGTTCAAATTCGGACGACACAGTAACCATGTGCAACGATGGCAAGTTGGACAGTGCAACCCTTTGGATTTTTGAATCGCCGGCAATGGAGACGCTTTCAAGTCGGCTTAGCTCGCTGATCTGGATCTCTTGGTGGTTAGCCACTAGATCGAGGTGCAATATCTCTAGGTCTTCTGGGAACGCGATTTTCGATGCATCGCGAACATTGGAGATGCTGAGATTGGTGAGTCTCGGTGATGAGAATTCACTTTCGAAACCTTCCGGGCAGACGACACTAAGTGATCGTAAGTTTGGGTTGCCCGTTAGCTCCTTCAATTGTTCATTTTTGAGCGGGCTGCCATATGCAAAGTCCGTTAATATCGGACTGGAAATCCAGGCGTTGATTGGGTCTTCGTCGGCTTCAAACTCTGGGCTGAGTAACGATAGGTTGGTTAGTCTTCCCTGTTGATGCGTGAGCTCTATGTAGTTTGTGACAAGTTCAGATTCTCTCTCATTCAGTTGAGCAGCAGCTTCGAGTCCGTTCATTTCAAGTGTATGAATCGTAGTTGGCAAATGTGAAGCCTCGCCATTCAATTCGCTGTTCGATCGGCCGCTGATCCTGCACAAGATACTTTCGATCGCGGGTAGGGGGACGCCGATCGGCTCATTACGCAAAAGCAAGCGATCAATCATTCGACGCTCATTCGCTTCGAACCGAGTGACGATGCTGTTGGCATCGAAGACCACTTTGCCAAGAAAAACGGCAGCACAAAAGCCTATTGCTGGGGGCAGGCAAATGGTGAACGCGGCTCGAGAAAGCTCTGCAATGCCAATGCGACCCTTGGCGTTTCCGCCGAGCAAACGGACACACCATACGGAAACAGAATTCCAAGACTTCCTCAGGACAAGGAAGACGATTGTGGCGAGAAAAACTGCGATGACGCAGTTGAGCAACCCCGGAGTTGAAGTCATTGAAGATGAGTCGATCCAGGAAGATGAATCAAGAGAAGTCGCTTGTGAGAACGGCCATCCAGCCATTTTCGGCAGAGACTCTTCATCATCGAGGGGCAGGCTATCAAAGTGTCCGTGAGGCATGGCTGTATTGAGCAGCAATGCGATGAGGATCAGCAACCATATGAAGGCTTGGCTCCCACGCTTACCAAGCCACGACAAGACCCGATAGTTTGTCCGGTGTGTTCGCAGTGAGTTCCAAGATACTCGCTGTAGAGATAAGAGCAGAAAGAAAACGTTTCCGCCCAGCAATCGCATCGTCAAGGAAAATGCCGATTGAAGAGGTGGCCATTGTAGCCAAGAATCTTCGAACTCAGCCAAAGATGATTCGCCGACCAACGATGCGACTAAGAACGCGCTAGCGGCGAAAGTGATCGTGACAGGTGTGAACAAAGCCAAGATGGTGCGACGCGAAGCTTTCACGAGCCAATGCAGCAGGAAGATCGAAAAAACAATCTGCAATACGATCCAGATGCACTCGGTGGAGAGTCTTTGGCGGAGTGTGACCAGCGTGAACTGTTCCTGGTTGCGATACAAAGACACGGTTAGTGCAATGACGGTTGTCATCAGCAGCAGATCTAGGATGGCGAAAGATCGGTTGCCGCCTAAATTCCCTTGTTCACCGCTGCGTCCCAGCTGCAGTCGCTTGCGAAAGAAAAGCCTTAAGATGAAGGCGGCTAGTGCAGTGACTAGAAAATTGGTGCAGATCGATTGGAGAAACCAAATCGCGGCGAGGTCATCGTTGCCTGAATTCTGTCGCAGCACCAATGCAGCGGATACGCCGAAGACGCACGTGTAGAGGTGTGGCTGTCTGAAGAACTTTTTCTTCTGGCTAGGTTCCCAGAGCCACCAAGCCGTAGTGGCCGCGACGACAAAGCCGCCTAGCAAGTGCAACTCGCTCTCGAACTCGCAAGCGAGCGAGAAATAGGTCACGCAAAAGACACAGGCAAGGAAAGCGGACTGACGGATGATCTGACGCGGCATATTTTGATAAACGTGAATCTAGTTAGTGAGTGCATCCCAGATGCTAAAACACTACCAAAGTCCATGGAAGAATCTTGATCCCCAATCCAGGTTTGATGCGATGTTGGTCTGGAGGCACACATGTATCACAGGCCTGCGGAGAACCATTGAAGTAGCGGAATCGGAAAACAACTAGCCCGATACCCCATCGACGAATGGTCGGCACTCCATTGTGAGTGATGGCTAAAAGAGGCTTGTCAGGCTTGCCTGTCGATCCATTGCAGTGAGTGAGAAACGGCAAGCGTGGGATGCCAACGAAATCGAAGAGTAAAACCTTCGAGCCGACACAATCAAATCGGACTAATTCCGGGCTCTTCCTGATTCCCTCGGTATTTCAGTTGTTGAGGCGATGCAATGCTTGGACGGGGATAAGGCGATCCAAGGGGAAAGAAGCTGACTTTCGTTTCTCAGGCAATTCGCCATCGAATCGAATTGCTCGTTTGGCTCAGCAGCTCTTGCTGGTGTCGCACCTAGCGAAAGAAATGGGCGATAGAGAACTCGAATCTCTGACCTCCACGATGTCAACGTGGCGCTCTAACCAACTGAGCTAATCGCCCGGAGTAGTGCCGCGAAAGGATGATTCGTCCACCGGCGATCACTTGGGTGTCGTAGCCAAATTCGCCTGAAACAGCAGTGCGATTCAACCACGGGTGTTCGATGAGGATCGGGCACGAAATCGCATGGACTCTCCCGCCTTTCAGCGAAACGGGTCGGGAGTTTGTCGCCGAAGCGGCTGATCGTCAAGACCGTCACAGCCCCAACGGCGAATTTCCGGCGGCCGCCCGAGGCGTTAAAGTTGACGATTCCAGCAATTCCCGGTTGACGCGGGCAGCAATCGCGTCGGATACTTTGAAGTAGTGAAAAAAGGGCTTGACGTGCTTCACCAGCGGCACATTGAGCTGACCGCTTCGTCGCAGTCATGTCTCCGGCCTCATCCACCCTAATTATCACGCTGGATTCCCAAGTAGCCATTCCCTGGCAGGAGAAACTTTATTT
>JBCCKZ010000474.1:0-5014 GCA_039027135.1 Planctomycetota bacterium | reverse complement strand
TTCTTGTCTCGATATACCGTTTCAAAGATCTAATCGACATGGTCATCAGTTACTTCGAGATTGAGTGTTGCCGGCCAGGAGTAGTGGTAACCAACACGAGGTGCAGCGCGTTTCAAACCGTCAGCGATCTCCAATGCGAGCGACCTTCGGCAGGGCCCACATCCGTAAGTGACTGAACGAATTTTCCGTTGGTGGGCTGATCGGTGGCTGCTCCAATGCCTCGTGCTTGTTGGATTCTCGTTCGTTGCGGGAGCTGGCGTCATCGCGCCCGAGAAAGTTCACCAACTCAAGGATGATCTGCGACGAGCGGTCATCGAAGCCTGGGATTCAGAAGACGATGAACCGGAGATCTCCGATGCTGCGGTGAAGGATCAGCCGGTTGCCGATAGCAGCGATTCAGGCGAGCAAGACGTCCCGCCATCCCCGCCTCGCGTTGAGGTTTTCCGAGTGGATAACGCGGGTCTGGTCGTGGTGGCAAATATTCGTGATACCGCTGACGGCGACCTGCTAAACCAACAACGAGGCAATGCCCTTCGCTCCGCAGTCGAAGCACTTGAATCGCTTCCGCAGGTCTACAGCGTTCAATGGCTCAATGACATTCCCGATTTCAATTTGTTTGGCTTATCGGGCAGTCTACTACCGGGACCCAATGCATCTCCCCGCCAATGGGACTCCGCGCGTACCAAGATTCTGGATAACCCGCTTGCGGTCGGCCAATTCCTTTCGAGCGATGCCCGTACGGCCATCATGCTTCTCACAATCGATTGGTTTGATGTCTTTGAAGACAGTGATGTCACCGATGCGCTTCGAATCGCGGCAACCGAAGCGGCGGGCGATGATGACATTGAGTTTCGAGTCACCGGTGAGATTCCACTGAATTTGATGATCGCCAATTCCTACGAAGAGGATTCGACCAAATACCAGATTGTCGGCTATGCAATCATGATGATCACAGCATTGGTCCTCTTTCGTGGGCCCGCGGCCGTGATCATCGTTGCCATCGCTCCCGCACTTGGTGTGTTTTGGACAATGGGACTCTTGAGGTACTTCGATCTCCAAGACAATCCGTTCACCGCGGTGATTGTCCCTGTGCTGATAAGCTTGGTCGGTCTCACCGATTCAGTGCACCTGATGGTAGAGGTTCGCAATCAACGCGCCTCCGGGTTGTCAGCGGTGGAAGCGGGTCGTCGCGCGGTTGCTCGAGTGGGCCTAGCGTGTCTATTGACGAGCGTCACGACAGCGGTTGCTTTTGCATCACTTCAAACAGCCCACCATGAAGTCGTTCGTGAATTTGGATGGTGTTGTGTGATTGGCGTGGCAGCGACGTTCATCAGTGTCTTGACCGTGATTCCCCTTGGGTGCCGAAGTCCGCTGGGAAGGCGTCTGCACGTGGGGCTCGAGAAGAGCCTCATTCATCGTCAATTCTCTCGGATCGAACCCTTGATCGATTGGATCCTTCGATATCGCACCGCCTGGTCAATCGCGGCGATCGCATCCACGGCGGCTTGCATCATAGCGGCATCCCGTCTGACGCCCGACGAGAAACGCTTCACCGGTCTAAGTGACGTGGGTGAAGCTCCCGAGGCCTTGCGACACATCGACGAGGCTATGGGAGGCCTGGAATTCGCTCGCATTTCCATTGTTGGTGACCTCGATGTCCCTGAGCATCGCATGCTTTGGATGGTATCCAAAGTTGGGAAGATTCTGAACGATGAACCTCTGATAGGTCATCCCATGGGCATGCATCGTCTGATCGATGCATTGCCAGGTGAACGACTCAACCTCTCCGGTCTCAGCCGAGATCAAGCCGATAGACCCGAGATTCGCGAATCAATCCGGTCGAGATTGGGCTTGTTGGATCTGATGCCTGCCTCATTGAAGCGAGCGTACTACGTGCCCGAGTCACGATCGGCGACCATTCAATTTCGGCTCAAAGATATTGGCATCGCGGCCTACGCGGAAACCTTTCAACGAATCGAGCAACAACTCGATCAACTACGCGAATCGAATCCGGACTTTGACTTACGTCTTCGGGGCGGGGCTTTTTGGCGTTGGGAGAACCTCTATCAAATCGTTATCGACTTAACCAAGAGTCTTACGTTGGCCGGTGGCATCATCGCCATCATCTTGATGTTTGTTTACCGCTCAATTCGGCTGGGCTTGATCTCGATTATTCCCAACGTTTTCCCACTGGCGGTCACAGCCGCCATGTTGTCCGTATTGGGCTTGCATCTCGAGATGGTCACAGTGTGTGCTTTCACGGTTTGCATGGGCATCGCCGTCGATGACACGATTCACTTCCTCACGCGGTATCGAGAGGAACAACGGACCGAACAATCCGTTGAAGAGGTCACACGACTTGCCTTTGGTGGTGTTGGTTCCGCACTTTTGATGACGACGGTTGTTCTCGTGGCTGGCATGGCATCAGCAATCACGGGAGACGCGCGCGATGTTCGGCTGTTTGGAGCCATGGGATGCGTAACCTTGATCACCGCACTGGTCGCCGACATGACTTTCTTACCCGCGCTGCTGGCGACGTTCGGCAGCCAGCCGAAGACGGATCCGAAGAGCGAGTCTTGATTACGACTCCAGGTACACCCGAGGCATCGCTACGATCCCCCATTCGGCTCATCAAGAACATCGATTAAAAGCGTTGGGAATCGACGCGAGGTGTAGGCTTACGCCGGATCATACGCGAGGTTGGGCGCGAGCCAACGCTCCACCTCCGCGAATGGAATTCCTTTCCTCTCGGCGTAAGCCTCGGCCTGGTCCTTGTCGATTCGATCGATCGCAAAGTACCTCGCGTCGGGATGACCAAAGTACAAGCCGCTGACGCTAGCTGCCGGCGTCATCGCAAACGAAGACGTCAGTTCGACACCCGTGTTTTTCTCAGCGTCCAACAGATCAAATAGCATTCGTTTCTCGGTGTGATCCGGGCACGCAGGATAACCCGCCGCTGGCCGAATACCGCGATACTTTTCTTGAATGAGGTCTTCCATTTGAAGTCCTTCACCGACGCCAAAGCCCCAATCCCTTCGGGCACGCTCGTGAAGCAATTCAGCGAAAGCTTCGGCCAAGCGATCCGCAACCGCTTGAATCATGATCGCGGATTCGTCATCCAGCTCCGCCTTGAACTGAGCCGCCAATTCCTCGGCGCCAACTCCCGCGGTGACCACAAAAGCTCCCAGATGGTCTCGTCTTGGCGTATCAATCGGTGCGACATAATCGGCC
Organism: Planctomycetota bacterium; assembly: GCA_039027135.1. GTDB lineage: Bacteria > Planctomycetota > Planctomycetia > Pirellulales > Pirellulaceae > Rubripirellula. Next base: position 1,783 of record JBCCKZ010000474.1, on the reverse strand, counting down.
AAACAGCGGTAATCGGCTTTGCCTTGTCGATGCCATTGCTGGCGTAAGAAGTGGAAGCGGCTCAATTCAGTTTCGCGATTCTCATCCGTGAACAGAACCACGTCATCGCCATCGGAAGCCGCGGGAAAAAAGCCATACGCGGCATTCGCCTGGATCAGTTTCTCATCGACAATTCGATCAAGCAGCTCGTTGGCCTTGTCGTAGACCTCTCGTGCGACCTTACCAACCGTCTTGTCTTCAAAGATTCTTGGATACTTTCCCTTGAGTTCCCAAGTCATGAAGAACGGCGACCAATCGATATACTTGCGAATCGCCTTGATCGAAAAGTCTTCGAGAACTTTGACGCCGGTAAACGACGGTTTGTCGATACGAACCGACTCCCAATCGGTTGCGAACTTACCCTCTTTCGCCTGCTCGTAGGGGATCAGAGTCTGCTTCCGTCCCTGAAACGACTCGACGAGTTTGGCCTGCTCAACATTATTCTTCTCGATGAATCCGCTGCGAAGATCCTCACTGATGAGGGACTCGACGACACCAACGCTTCGTGAAGCATCCAAGACATGGATTACGCTGTTATCGTAAGTTGGCGCAATCTTCACTGCCGTGTGCTTTGCAGAGGTGGTTGCCCCACCAATTAGTAGCGGGATGCTCATCTTGCGACGTTTCATCTCGCGTGCAACGTGAACCATCTCATCAAGACTTGGCGTGATCAATCCACTCAGGCCAATCATGTCTGCATCATGCTTGACCGCTTCATCAAGAATCGTATCGCAGTCAACCATCACCCCTAGATCAACCACCTTGTAATTGTTGCACTGCAGAACGACGCCAACGATGTTCTTCCCGATGTCATGCACGTCACCTTTCACGGTGGCGATCAAGAACGTGCCTCGTTCGGTAGCGACTGCCTGTCCAGCAGCCTTCTTTTCCTCTTCCATGAAAGGCTCGAGATAGGCGACTGCCTTCTTCATGACGCGTGCAGATTTGACAACTTGCGGCAAGAACATTTTACCCTCACCAAACAGATCACCAACGATCTGCATGCCATCCATCAGCGGGCCTTCGATAACCTGAAGGCACTTGTCAAAATATTGACGTGCTTCTTCCGTATCATCAACGATGAACTTGTCGATACCTTTGATCAGGGCATGCTTCATGCGATCAGCTACCGGGGCTTCACGCCAGGCAAGATCCTCGACCTTCTTTTTGGTGCCTGTTCCTTTGACCGTTTCAGCAAACTCAAGCAGGCGGTCTGTCGCATCATCACGTCGATTCAGAAGAACGTCTTCGACATGCTCCAAAAGCTCCTTGGGGATCTCTTCATAGATTTCAAGCTGCCCGGCGTTGACGATCCCCATGTCCAAACCAGCTTTGACCGCGTGGTAAAGGAACGCGCTGTGCATCGCTTCGCGAACGCGATCATTTCCTCGGAAGCTAAACGAGATGTTTGAAACCCCACCGCTGGTCTTCGCACCAGGGCATTCTTTCTTGATGCGTCGGACGGCTTCAATGAAATCCACCGCGTAGGAATTGTGTTCCTCGATACCGGTCGCCACCGTCAGGATATTGGGGTCGAAAATGATATCCTCGGGCGGAAAATCAAGCTCTTCGACCATCAAGTCATAGGCTCGTTTGCAGATCCTCACCTTGTCTTCTTCGGTGGCGGCTTGGCCCTTTTCATCGAAAGCCATGACCACCGCAGCAGCCCCGTACTTTCGAACCAAACCAGCCTGGCGTAGGAATTCCTCTTCACCGCCTTTGAGCGAGATCGAATTGACAATCG
>JBCCKZ010000473.1:0-5015 GCA_039027135.1 Planctomycetota bacterium | reverse complement strand
CTGCTTTCACAGTCGTTTTATAGAGGTAACCCACAACCGCTCCGTGCTATCACCAAATGGATCGAACCAAAGCGCGACATCAAGAATTGAACTCCACGACTCTTGTAGACGCACTGGACCATCGCCATGCCCGGCATAGCGATGATTGACTTTTCAATACAGCTCGGCATTTTCGCGACCTGGGGCGAAGATCCGCCACGAGTACCGGAATGACGAGGAGTTCCTGGCTGACGCATCAGACACGCTGAAGGGTCTGTTGAATCAAGCCTGCCGACAAGCCGCCCCAAACCAACTGTTTTTCGGCGAGAGGAACCGACTTCTTGGGACTCCCGATTCGGTGCTTCACGCGAGTGGAGAGCACGTCGATGATTTTTTGCACCAAGGTTCTGATCCTGGCCCTGGTCCCAGTCCTTTCGCCTCAGCGTCCGCCGGAGTGGCGAATCCACCAACGAACACGCTGAGAGTGCAAACGCTGACTGATGAGCAGACCCATGCTAGTCGTAGACTGCACGAAACGTTTCAGCCTCAATCGAGGACTGCGAACGCCGCATGGCTGGTCGGAAAGCGAGGAAAAGGCAAGCCCGGCAGGCGGCCAAATGGCTTCGAGAAGTATGCTGAGCGCTCAATGATGGGTGTCTTCAAATGCCAAGTGATCGGGCTCCACAGCAACCATCGCTGGCTGAAACGATCGCTAGTTTCGCAGAAAAGCCTGGCGGCCTGGCGATTTAATCAGCCGCAACGCGATAGCGTCCGGTTATGAACCGTAACCGGGTGTTAGCTCGCCGCGGCTCATCATTGATTTCACGGATGTCATTAAATCGACAAGCCGTCGGTCGGCAAAACTATCTGAAAGACAACGGGGATCGGTGCAGGCTCTCGACCGCCATCACACGAAATACCCTTTAGGATGTCCTCCGAAAGGCCCTATCATGGGTTTCCAAGCAAGCTGGGACCGGCGACTGACCCGCAATCCTCAGACCAAAGGCCCGAAATCTTCCCGATAGGCCTTGAACCGCTCATGGCCTCTCGATAGATTCCGTGGCTCAAATTTTAGAAGAATTGCATCAACTCTAGCGTGGACGAACCTCCTCGTGGTGGCTCAAGCGACAACAATGGCCAAACCAGGCCAAGTCAAACAACAGTGGTACGTCGTTGACGGAACGGACGAGGTTCTAGGACGATTGGCAAGTGATATTGCAGTCGTCTTGATGGGCAAGCACCGCCCGACCTACACTCCGCACGTCGACACAGGTGATTTCGTCATTGTTACCAACGCCGACAAGATCAAGATGACGGGTCGCAAGTCCGAAGTTCGGCACTATACCTGGTACACTGGCCACCCCGGCCTGCGTTTGGAATCGTATGCTGATCGTCAGGCTCGCAAGCCCGAGGATCTGATTTATCACGCCGTTCGCCGGATGCTTCCGAAGAATAAACTCGCGTCGAAGATGCTCAAGAAGCTCAAGATTTACGCGGGTGATGAGCACCCACACGCCGCTCAACAGCCCAAGACGCTCAATCGCGTGGGCAAAAAAGTCGTCTGAACGATCCTATCCATTCATTTTCACACCAGATCCTGCTGACTCATGGTTGCAGTAAAAAAAGACAAGATCAACGGCGACGCCCTGGGAACCGGGCGTCGTAAGAGCAGCGTGGCTCGAGTGCGAGTTCGCGCTGGTAGCGGCAAGATCAAGGTGAACGGTAAGCCGATCGAGGAGTATTTCGTCAATCTGCAACATCAAACCGCGATCACGCAAACGTTGGCGTCGGTGGAGCACGCCGACAAAGTCGACGTTTTTGTCCGTGTTTCTGGAGGCGGAATGACCGGACAAGCTGGGGCCGTTCGAATGGGCCTCGCTCGTGCACTCGTCAGTTACGATGAGTCGCTCCACGAATCACTACGGGAAGGCAGCTTCCTAACGCGTGATTCACGTATGAAAGAAAGAAAGAAGCCCGGTTTGCGTGGTGCACGTCGTGGCGTGCAGTTCAGTAAACGATAAAGTCGAGTCTCCATCTTGGGAAAAAAAGAAGACGCCTTCGAGGTCGAAGGCACCGTTACACAAGCTTTGGCCAACACACGTTTCCGTGTTCAACTAGAAACCGGTAGCGAAGTGATGGCTCACGTGGCAGGCCGGATGCGTAAACACTTCATCCGGATCGTTCCTGGAGACAAAGTTCGTGTTGAGCTTTCACCCTACGACCTGACCAAGGGTCGGATCGTCTATCGAGAACGATAGTCAGGCGAATCGAAGGTGAAGTTCGCGGCATCGATCATTGCGACGCTGCTCAACTTCGATTGAACGATACCCACTCGGGGTATGGACCCCACGAAGGCCAGCGGCCTGACTTTGGATGATCGGAACCCACCCAGCTGATGGTGCCGGCAATTCGTGACGCCCTTGGGAGGTCACTACGAACACCCGGCAAGCTTGGGAATCGAGTCGAACATCGACACGAGTCGCGGCAGCTTGAACAGCCTTGTCAATTAGCGAACGAAGATATTTCCCCGCTTCGCGATTGGTATCTGTGTTGCCGCTTTCGATTGCATCCCACTCGATCTTCGCCAGCCCTTGAGTGGACGACGCCTCGCTCACCTGTGAACTACCCGTTGCTACTGCACCAGTGGGCGATCCGTAGAGACAGCGGTGCAACCGCTCGATCACTTCAAAGGCTGCAAACATTGGCCTCATCTGTTTGCCGCTAAGTCGTTTCACCTCGTCAGCCAGCTTCAGCGAATCAGGTGATCGGATAGCAACTTCCACGTGGGATTCGTCCACGTTCAGAGGAGCCAGATGGTGCGTAAGGCAAAAATCGCCGTCTATTGAGCTGGCAACTTGCCGATCAATCGGCAGCGGCTCGCAAGGTGGTGGATCGAAAAATGGCAATCGATAATGGCTCGAATAGGCTGCCGCGATCTGCCAAGCGTCTGCAAGCCCGCTACGCAGGATCATCTCCTCCAAACTCTGCTCACCAAAACCTGGATCATCGTAGAGGGCGGCGACTTTGTCGGGGTCTAGCTGGGTGACTCGCCTAAGAGCCTTGACCAAGAGAGGATCAGAAGGTTGTTTTTCGGCGATGACCGACATGAGCAGATAACCGTTGTGGAACAAAACTCTTCCAAACGGATAGCTCGAACCGACTACGAATGACGCCTCCAGACGCCATCCGTTCTCGCCGCTTCAATTATCGCGTTCCAGTTGAAGCGATTAGTCGGGCGAGGCCTATCTTGGCGAAGCGGCTTCGGCGTTAAGAAATCGACTCTATTCCCGCAAGCTCCTTGGCGACGCGAGGGTGCGACCGCCACTTCTTGAGTGCCGGGTGAGCCGCCAGAAAGTAGGTCCCCATGGGCGAAGAGGTCCCAATAAAGAAAGCCAACCTAGCTTCGTCGATAGCCGAGCCACTTCGAACTTGCTCAATCATGCTGTTAACGGTTGCACCGAATGGAGCATAGGGCAAATCGGTCAATCGCTTGGAACGGTAGCCCCAATACTCACTTTGGTCCGCGACTATATCCGGTGGCTGAACCAAACCTTTGGCCATCGATTGATCGTACTGGAGGGCTGTTCCCCATTCGCCTAGCTGCTCATAAATATCAACCAGCAGTCCGCGTATGACCTTTGCAACTTCCCAGGTTCGTGGTCGACAAATTGAGTGGTCACCGGAGTCATCGTGTTCACTTGAGCCTGCCGCCATGGGGCAGATCTCGCTGAGCCAATACTCGGCGTCGATGATCGCGCCATCGATGTCGCCCGAAAACCACTTAGCCCTCGCTAGATCAACCCTCAGCCGTCCGCTGAGCGGATGCAAACGTGAAGCTTGCGTCAATTGATCGAGTGCCTCGTCGTGCTTCCCAGCCGCCGAAAGCAGCAATCCCAATTGATGGCGAACCTGCCAATGGTTGGGATGTATCATCTTCAATTCGGACAACTCGCCATAGGCATCCTCAAAGCGATAGAGGGTTTGCCAATCCACCATCGCTTTAGCTAGTCGACCGTCTACCAGGCTATACCCTGATTTCTCAACCCTGCCGATGGCTTGATTAGCCTGATCGATCAACTCCTTGGCTTCTAAACCATCGCGTCCGGCCGCGAGCGACATGGCGGTCAGAGCAAGGGACGCGGATGGCTGTATGAACTCTTGATCGCCTTGCGTGGACATCTGCAGACACGCCAACGATCTCTCCAGGCCAGCTTGGCTATCAAGATCAGCACGAATTTTTCCATCAACAAAGCAGTGTAGCGCCGTCCCGTTATCGGTTTCCTCAGATGGATCCGATGAGATCTCCCGTCCGATGAGCTTGGCGATTCGCTGAGCGATCTCGTGCTGCTCATCAGCGTCATGCGGATTTTCGACTTCAACTTCATCTTGATGCTTTAACTTGCCATCTAAAGCGTCAACCAACTCGATATGAATCTTATATCTAGCCGGTGGGCCATTCGTTGCAATGCGTTTGATTCGACCGGTCAACAGCAGCGGAACCTCAAACAACCTACCTAGCTCTTGAAACTCGGCAGGGGTCGAGGCGATGACTGGCCGGAATGCCGTCACCCGAAGATCACGGTTGCGGCTGAGGTGTCGAGTGACCATACCCGCTAAGTCTTCGCCAACGGTTAGCGGGCGATTTCCAAGGGCCTCGAGCTGTTGAGGTTGGTTGGGATCCGTGGGATCTCCGATGGGTCCGTCATCATCCGTCGTAAACGAAAGCACGGCGATCGATTGAGCCTGCTGCATCGGCCAAGGTGTTACTGTACTGGAAACCCATTTGCCATAACCAAGGCTTCCCACGAGCGCCGCGCCACCCAAGGCAGCCACCAAAACCGACCTTCGACGGAGCGTTCGCACGGAATCTCTTTGTGCAATTTGACGGAGTCGATCAGCCACCACACGTGCGGATTCTGGCCTTGCCTCTGGCGTCTTCCCGAGGCACTCTTCGATGATCGTCGACAGTGGCTGATTCACCTTGCGAATCGACGCTACGGCTTGGGGATGCTTGTGCAACGTGGCGGTGATTCGCT
>JBCCKZ010000472.1:0-5027 GCA_039027135.1 Planctomycetota bacterium | reverse complement strand
TTAAAGTCTGAGTTTGGGTTTTGATTCATTCGCCGATCAAGCAACGTCAACTTTCCCCACCAACTCGTCAATCGACCCAAGCACTTCCTCCGGTGCATCTTCAAGGACGTAATGGCCCGCGTCACTGATGCGATTTACATCGGCTTCGGGCCAATGCCCAATCAATCTCTCCAGACATTCCGGTCGAAAGCACCAGTCTTTCATTCCCCAGACTAATGCCTTCGGGATTTCCGGAATCGCTGGAAGTTGCTCTTCGAGCCAGCGGAGTCCTTGGTAAGTCGGTTCCTCTGGGCGTGTTGGAATATCGCGTACGAAATGTTCGATCGCCACGCGATTCTTCGGGGTGTCATACGGAGCGAGCAACCCCGAGCGAGCCTCTTCGTCTAGAGGTTTTCGGGATACTGCCATCGTGATCGCAGCGCCCGCGAATGCGTTGAGTTGTCGAACAGCCCAGGGGCCCAGAGCTGGGAATCGGCAGGCACTGATACGCCATGGGATATAGGGAGGTGGAAACGCCGCCGTATTAAGCAACGCAACTCCCGCTAGCCGTTCACGTCGATGAAGCATTGCCGAAAGTCCGATCGCGCCACCCCAATCGTGGGCGACAAGAACCACCCGTTGCAGATCCAAGTGATCAATCAGGTTTATCAAATTGTCTCGGTGGTTCGTAAAGCAGTAATCAAATTGGCTCGCGGGAGGTTTATCGCTTCTTCCACATCCCAAATGGTCTACCGCCAAGACTCGATGAGTCGTCGAGAAACGTTCGATCACCCTCCGGTAATAGAAGCTCCATGTTGGATTCCCGTGGACGCACAAAATCGATAGGTCGCTGTTCACGCTGCTATCGGGCTTTTCGTCGACATATCGCTGGATAACGGGCGTGCCATTCAGATTTCCACGCACGCGTTCCGGCAAGATTGGGATTTCTTGGCTTTCGAAGGGGAAAACATCGCTGGCGATGCTACCGAGTGTTTGAGTGGTCGACATGTCGCGAAGTGTAACGGTGTCACGGTTACAATGGACCCGGTCTTTCCACCCAACCTCGGGCCCGTCCGTGTCTTCGAGCATGTGAACGCGGCCATCAATCTCTGTTTCGATATTCATGAAAGAAACGCCGTTTTTCACCTCGTTCGCGATTCTGATCTGGGGCTCTATTGGCTGGTTCGCCTTGCCAGGTTGTCGAGCGAGCGATTTTCCTGAGCTCTACAACTCCGAGCCAAAATCAGAAGAATCGCGAACGCCACCCAAACAGGCTGCTCGAGAGACCCAAATTGACGAGGGATTTCGTTTGAGTGTCTTTGCACGTGATCCTGACGTGCAGAACCCAATCGATTCCGCCTGGGATGATCGAGGTCGGCTATGGATCGCCGAGAATTACACCTACGCGGAAAGGACTCAGAAGTTTGATCGATCGCTGCGTGACAGGGTGGTCGTTCTCGAAGGAACTGGTGGTGACACGGCGACAAAGAGAACGGTCTTCACGGACCAGGTACAGATGCTGACTAGTGTTGAGGTTGGTTTAGGCGGTGTTTGGCTGATGTGCCCACCACAAGTGCTTTTCATCCCGGATGAAGATGGCGATCTGGTTCCAGACGGGCCTGCCGAAGTGGTGCTTGACGGCTTCAAGGTCGCCGAGGCTAACTACCATAACTTTGCCAATGGCCTTCGCTTTGGGCCGGATGGTTGGCTCTATGGGCGTTGTGGCGGGTCGTGTCCCGGAAGGGTCGGTAAACCCGGTACGCCTGAAGAAGAACGGGTTGCCGTCGAAGGCGCGATCTGGCGGTATAACGTTCAGACCGAGATTTTCGAAGTTTTGACGAGCGGTACAACGAATCCATGGGGCCATGACTTTAATCGCCTGGGCGAAGGTTTCTTTATCAATACTGTCAACGGGCATTTTTGGCACCTGATACACGGAGCCCACTTCACGCGACCGTTTACTTTGGACCCCAATAGTGACACCTACGCACTCATTGACATGCATGCGGATCACTATCATTTCGATACAGGCTCGGCTTGGCATCAACAGCGAGCAGGCGTGGCGAACTCATTTGGTGGTGGCCATGCTCACGTGGGCGGGATGATTTATCAAGGAACGGCTTGGCCAGATTCTTATCGAGGGGATTTTTACACGCTTAACTTCCATGGTCGGCGAGTGAACCGAGAGCATCTTCACGATCACGGAAGTGGGTTCGTTGCTCATCACGGCGAAGACACCTTCATCACGCCCGATGTTTGGTTCCGCGGTATGGAACTTTCATCGGGACCAGATGGAAACGTCTTTGTCCTCGACTGGTCAGACGCGGGTGAGTGTCACGAACACGACGGTGTTCATCGAACCAGCGGTGCGATTTTCAAGTGGTCGTATGATCAAAGTCCGAATTCCGCGGATCGATCAATTGTTCCAGACTTTCGTGGGCTAGAGTCTGGAGAGTTAGTCGCTCTGAATCTTGACGATGATGTTTGGTATCGAAGGCAGGCTCGTCTAGAGCTTCAGCGTCGAAAGAATGATCAAAAACTCGATCAGACTGCAATCAATCTTGTCAAAAGCCATCTATCCGATCGCCATCCAACTTGGATCCGAGCGCAAAGCTTGATGACGCTTTCGGCCATAGGGCAGCCGATCGATTCAGAGCTCTTAGTCGATGCTGATGCAAAAATCCGGAAGTTGGCAGTGCGTCTGTTGGGGCAGCACTGGCCCATCGACGACGCGATGGGAGATTCCTGGAAGCAATCGTTTAGCGTGTCGATTCCTAGCGGCGTTCGGACGCAAATCCTGCGGGCCGCGAGCGTAGAAGACGAACCTAGTGTTTTGCTTGACTACGCATCGATGCTGCAGCGTCTTCCTTATGACTTTCGCGTCGATCTTGCCGAAGCCTTAGTCGGCAAGGCGATCGCCATCGGTGACCATAACCTACCGAAGATGATTTGGTACGGGCTGATCCCGGTGGCACGCAACAATCCGGCTGCGCTTGCATCGGTCCTTCGCCAATCCGTGATACCGGAAACCAGCCGCTACGTCGCGCGGGCAATGGCTTCGAAAACACGGTCGCATCCTGATGCCCTGGCCGCGTGTGTTGAGGCAATGCCCGGTCTAACCAGTGAGCTGCAGCACGCCACCTTGACCGGATTGATGGATGCATTCACGGGCTGGCGGAAGGTGGATCCGCCGGCTGAGTGGTCGAGTGTTCAGAAGCGTCTTGCAGATGAAGAACAGATTCAAGAACTCTCGGAACAGTTGTCCGCGTTGTTCGGCGACGGCCAGGCAATTTAAACCTTGGTCGCGGTTGTAAAGGATCGAGACTCTGATCCCAAAGCCACGAATCAATCGCTTGGAACACTGATTGAGTCTCGAGCGGATGGTTATCTCGATGTTTGCCGGGGGCTATTGAAGGATGCCCACATCAACGTGATTGCCGCCGAGGGCCTCGCAACATCTGATGATCCGGTTCTCGCCCGTGAGCTCATCGCTCGCTACCGAAACTTCCGCGCGCCAACGCGACCCGGCGTAATTTCCATCCTGGTTAGTCGAACATCATTTGCAATTGAGTTGATGAAGGCAATTGAAAGCGGCAAGATCGGAAAGGATGCGGTTTCGGCCTATCAGATTCGACAACTCCGCAATTTAAATGACTCAGAACTTGAAAAGTTATTGGCAGAGGTTTGGGGAGCGGTTGCCGAAACACCGCAGCAGTTAGCGGCACAAATCGAAGAACTTCGTCTGCGTCTGGAACCTGGGACGATTGCCAATGCTGATCTCTCGGTAGGGAGAAAACTATTTAGCCAAGCCTGCGCGACCTGCCACAAGCTTTACGGAGAGGGGCAAAACATTGGGCCGGATCTGACGGGAGCTAATCGTACGAATCTGAGTTATCTGCTCGAGAATATCGTTTCTCCCAGCAGCGTGGTCGATGCAAGCTATCGCATGACTCAGGTTCTGACAGTCGATGGTCAATTGGTCGGTGGATTGAAGATTCGTGAGACCGAAGAGGTCATTGAAATCCGCACTGCCGAGAAAACAATCACGCTGCCGACTGATGAAGTCGAGGTGATTCGATTGACTGACCAGTCACCCATGCCAACGGGACTGCTCGACCCGATGACGTCTGACCAGGTGCGTGATTTGATCGGCTATCTGATGCATTCGACCCAGGTTGCTTTACCGTAGCTGGGCGACGGATTAGCCGCCTACCGATCGAGAATCCACGAGAGTCTCGGCACGCTAGCTTGCTACGTAGCGAAAATCGTCAAGAGTCTCGGCATACTAGATTGATAGGTAGCGAAAATCGCCAACGGCCTGTCGATCTAATGACATCCGTGAAATCAATGATCAGCCGCGGCGCGCTAACACCCGGTTACGGTTTGGAACCGGACGCTATCGCGTTGCGGCTTATTAAATCGACAGGCCGTACGCGACTTTCGCTACAACTTGAGTTTTGTTGATATCGATCAAGCAAGCAAGTCGTTCATCGTCGCAACGAGACCTTTGACGGCATCAACGCTGTGCTCAAAGGCTGCTTTCTCGGACTCGGTTAGTTCCAACTCAATGACTTTCTCGACCCCGCCATCACCGAGAATCACGGGGACACCAACATAAAAACCGCCGACGCCGTATTCCGAATCGCAATAGGCGGCTACGGGGATCAATCGTTTCTTATCTTTGACGATGGCTTCAACCATTTGGGCACATGCCGCCGCCGGAGCGTAATACGCCGAGCCGGTTTTCAGAAGCGAAACGATTTCGGCACCGCCCTTCCTCGTACGATCCACAATCTCCTCAAGGCGATCTGCATCGATCAACTGAGTCACCGGGATACCCCCAACTGATGTGCAGGAGGGCATTGGAACCATGGTGTCGCCGTGACCACCCATGAGAAGCGCACTAATGTCCTCAACACTTACGCCAAGTTCCATGGCAAGGAATGTTCGATATCGGGCTGTATCAAGTACTCCAGCTTGACCTATCACTTTAGATTTCTCGAACCCGGTGACTGCAGACATTTGCTGGACCATCGCGTCGAGTGGAT
>JBCCKZ010000471.1:0-5037 GCA_039027135.1 Planctomycetota bacterium | reverse complement strand
GGAACCAGGGTTTCCTGTCTAACAAACTCCTCATAGGGAAGACCGCCACGGTGTTCGATGACGCGTCCAAGGATCTGGTAGCCAATGTTGACGTATTCTCCTCGCTCACCGGGTTGGTAATCCAACGGCTGTTCAAGGACGAACCGAATGAGCTCTTCATTGTTCAGTGGGAGTGTCTGGTTGGTTTGTTTAGCAATCTCATGAATATGAAAGACGTGATCACGGTGACTGTTCCAGCCGCCCGCGTGATTTAGTAAGTGCCGGATCGTGATGCGACCGACCCGTTCATCGCGGTCTGCCTCGGAGGGGACACACTGCTTGGGTAGATGCTCAATGACGGGATCGTCCAACTTCAGGTGTCCTTGCTCCATCAACTGAAAGATCGCGATTCCGGTCAGAATCTTCGACACCGAAGCGACTCGGAAGCGAGAGTTGTAAACGGTCGGTTTTTCGTCGACCTTTGCCCACCCAAATCCTCTTTGGTAAATCGGCTGATCGCCGCCACGTGAAATCGCGAACGTGAGTCCCGGTACTTGATGTCGCGCAACAAACCGAGCGACCTCGCGGTCGAGATCGCCAAACTCGGAATCCTCGGATTCACCTGCGACAGGAACGTCCGTTTCGTCCGTCCATAGGGTTGGTCGTCTCTGTCTTATCCATAAAGCCGCGACTACCGAATCGCCCTCCAATCGATATTCGACGCTTCCCTGCAGAGAATATCCGCGTGCTTGCAGTCGATCATTCTCGGAACGAAAGTCCTCAGGTGTTGACCAGGACCGGCTGATGAATTCACGTCCCTGAAATTGCGGAAGCCACGCGGGCTGCAATCGCATGATCCAAGTGACATCTTCGTTCTCATCGGATTCGGCCCAGAGTTGTACGACGGTGAAATCCAACGTAAGCAGATCGGTAAAGAACTTTTGGAACTTGTTTCGATCTTGTGAACGCACTTCAATCACAGCTTGGTCGATATCTTTTGCGATTGGGAAATCTTCCAACAAACGAATCAACTCTTCATCAAGCGCTTGCGCTTGCAGAAAGCGCGCTACATGCAGTGCCGTCGCCAATGTTCGTGGATCCTTCAAACCCAAGTTCTGCTTCCGCTGTTCGAGAACGAGACCAAACAAGCGACTCGCCTCGTCAACAGAATCCCCACGTGCAAATTGGTTCGCGGACAACAGAAGCGCCTCAAGGTACTGATCGGACGACATAAACGCTTCCAGGTCTTTACCCTTTAATTCAATCACGACGTTGTCGACGAACTCATCCCAGCCTTGATACTGCCCGCTCTTGAACATCGCAACGAGTTGACTAAAGCTAGCCAACGTTCTTGGGTCATTCAGTCCGTATGCCCTCTTTAGAATCTGAAACAAAGTGGAACGAGTGTCCCAGGCTTGTTGAGATTCGCCGAGCGACTCGTAAGTGCGACCAAGTTGAGTGAACGCGAGAATCGTCTGCGGATTCAAATCACCCATCGTCGTCCGCAAATAAGCCAACTGTCGCTGATCGACGACGAGCGCGTCGTCCCAACGATCGGCAAGTTTCAGGGATCCGCTCAGATAAAAACGCGCCCACGAAGTAATCCCGTCGTTGTCTCCATGAGTTCGAACAGCAACATCCAGAACACTTCGCTGAAGGTTCAATGCAAGATTCAAGTCGCCCAGCAATCGATGACAATCTGCGAGATAGAGTTTCAACTTCAAGCTTGCCCGTGAATCCTCTCCATTGAGTTCATCGGATTGCACGATGGCTTCTTCGAGGATCGGAAGGGCTGCCTGTGGATCGCCCGAAGCTTGCAACGAATATCCATAGGCGCCAAGAATCTCCGCGTAATACGACGAATCCGTTCCAAAGTTCTCACGATGCAAGCGGACACATTTTTCGTACGGCGGAACGGAATCCTTAGGGTTCTTCACCAGAATCACGTTTCCCAGATGCCGCAGATTCTTGATCGTCTGTAGATCTTCTTCGCCAAGTTGTTCGCGAAAGATCCCATCGGCTCGACTGAGCAAGTTAATCGCACGATCGATCTCCTCGAATTCTCGATAGACCGTACCGAGTCGACTGAGCAGTAAGGCCTTCGCAATCGGATCGGTGCTCAACGTATTACTTAGCATCAGTTGTTGAGTCGTCTGATCCAAAACATCCTTAGCGGTCATCTGCTTACGAGCAGAACCCTGGCCGACGATTTCGCCTGCCCAGGGATCCAGGCCCGCAAACGAATCGACGACAAAGTTGAGGATCTTGTTTGCTCGATCGGCCTGTTCTTCCGCATCGACTTTCGCAGCCAACGCTTTTACTTCAGCAGCCTGAGCGCGCTTCGCCTCTCGATTTGCTTGGGTCTTTGCCGATTCGGCATCCAGTCGCAGCAACTCTTCACGTTTCGCTGCCTGTGTTGCCTCCTGTTGTGCCAATACCGCTTCGTGTCTTGCTTCATTGGCTGCAATTGCGAGATACGAAGTGACCACGATTCCAACACACACAACAGGATCGTGAATCCCGAAAACGCCGCGAAGACGCCCCGGTTTTTTTGAACAAGTTTTCGAAGTCGATAACCCGGTGTCGGCGGACGAGCGAGGATAGGGTCACCAGCCAGGTAACGCCCGACATCTAATGCCAAACCGTTAGCTGTTTCGTATCGACGCGTGCGATCGATCTCCAAGGCCTTCATCGCGATCCAGTCGAGATCACCGCGAAGCAGACTCTTTAACCTTACGGTATCGACCTGTCGCAAGTCCGAGATACCACTGGCAACTTCCACTCTTACACAACTCAGCCGGACGCTGGGGCGGGGCGGTTCCTGCTCTCGAATCGTCGTCAACACTTTCATCAACGCGCGAGTCTCAACGAACTCTGGGTCAATCGGCGTGCTACCAGTCAATAACTCATAGAGAATCACACCGAGTGAATAAATGTCCGTTCGCGTATCGATGTCCAGATGGCTCATTTCGGCCTGTTCCGGACTCATGTACTGAACGGTGCCAACGACCTGACCAAACTCCGTAAACACGGTCTTGTCGGTCAGCTTCATTTGATGTTGCAACGCTTTCGCCAGACCGAAATCGATGACTTTTGGCGTTGCCTTGCCGTCCTCAACACAAACCAACACGTTAGATGGTTTTAAATCACGATGAATGATTCCCTTTTGGTGAGCATGCTGCACAGCCTCACAAACATCCGCAAATAACTCCAGCCGTTCGGAGATCGGTAGTCGGTGTTTATCGCAATACTTGGTAATCGGAATCCCAAGAACGAGTTCCATGACAAAGTAGGGTTGACCGTTTTCTGCCGTCCCCGCATCAAGCACTTTGGCGATATTCGGATGGTTCATCATCGCGAGCGCCTGCCGCTCAGCTTCAAATCGCGCAACGATTTGTCGATCGCTTGAGCCTGACCGGATGAGCTTCAGTGCAACGCGTCGGCGGACGGGTTTCGACTGCTCAGCCAGCCATACCGTCCCCATGCCGCCTTGGCCCAACACTTGGAGAAGCCGGTACGGGCCAATCATCTCCTTAGCCGTCGCACCGCGTGCAGCGATCGTCTTGTCGTTGTCGTCGCCACTAAAATCGGTCGACATAAAGAAAGGCTCCTGTGGGGCGTTGAAGCCCGACCACTATAACCGCCATGGAAACACAAAGTTGTAGTGAGTACCAGTTGACGGCTGTCCGTCCTAGACGAGAGATCTATATGCGACTCTCGCGGAGATGGTCGAAAACACGAGTGCCAAAATGCAAACGAATAGATCAATCTTCGTTGAAGTTGAAAAAACGGGTCTAAGTGCAATAATCGCAAAGATAGTCATCACCGTGATCGAGGTGCCGACGGTATAGCTTCGATCATCTCTTAAGTATTGCTGCAACTCCTCTGATTCTTGAGCCTGTGTTTCACTCAGCGGCGCACGCTTGGCAATCGAACCGAACACAGATGCAGACGTGATGACTCCGGCGGCGCCAAATAAAACGACTGTCCAATGAGTCTCCGAGATTGGGTCACCAAGCGACAGCGAGACAGCAACGATGGTGATTGTGACCAACGACACACCCGAAAACCACAACATCGCGGTGCGTGGATCGAAGGCGTGTGCTGCCATCGGATCGCGGGGTGGTTGATAGGGATTCCCACTCATAACCACAGACTATCAGACAGACTCTCGTTGCGTGCATCAAACTGATTCGAATCTCTCGATCGGTCCGCTCATTTCTTGCGCACGTTGTCTCGAACGAGCAAGCAACCCGAGAGGATGAGGGCGCATGTCGGGATGCACGTCCAATCGTAGGTTTCTGAGTACACGTTTCCGAGCATCAATCCGCTTCCCATTAACACCAACATAACCCCGCCGATTCCGTTGCTCACGCGCTTGTACAACGCCATCGGATCGAATTCGTCCGGTTCTGGTTCATTCATCGAAAGCGGATCTCGAGGCGGCCGAAACGGGTTTTCGTTCACTCCTCTGGCTCCACCAATCCGATGACCCAAACGCCTGCAAGAATACACACGCCGCCCGACAAAAAGAGCGACCAAGCAATGAAAAAACTTCTGACACGAACCGTTGTCAAGCTGAGCAGAATGACACCAGCTATTACCAACAACAAACCAACGCAATGAACGCCTATGGCACTCAAAAAACGTCGAGGCGACTCGGACTGCGCTGACGGCTTCGACAATCCGCTGGGCGTACGATAAGGATTCTCGCACATCGCTGACTCCCGGCTCACCATTCTAGATAATCAAGCTGAATCATCACTCACCCTATCCTCCGCGCTTGCGTTCGTAAAAACGAATGACCTTCATGGCCAGTTTTCGAAACGACTCATCGGAAAGTGCTATATCCGCTAACACAAAGGCTTCAACGACGTGACCAATATCAACATCTTTTTCTTTACCCAAGAAGGATTCACCTGACTTCCCCGGCCTCACGCGCGCGTTTCCTTGCGTCGAAACCTCGCCGGATTCCAAGACGCGACCACTCTGCCATGCGATCGCATTGTTACAGATTGGACGCAACTCCTTTGGACGAAATCCAACCATGAACAATCG
>JBCCKZ010000470.1:0-5048 GCA_039027135.1 Planctomycetota bacterium | reverse complement strand
TCATGTTCCAAGTCAAAGAATTCATCAGCTTTGAGTTTCCACCGATCCGATACGACCGTGTCTTCACCAAGCAGCAACATCCTCGGCGGTGGTTCCACGCCATTTAGGAATGGCAGCAAGTTCACGCCGTCGACATGACTCGGAATCGGAATGCCAGCAGCGGCGGCCAGGGTTGGAAACACGTCAATGTAGGCGGAAATCGATTCGAATTTGGTTCCACCGCGAAGTTGATTTGGCCAACGTATCATTGCAACGACACGCACGCCTCCTTCCCAAGTTGTGAATTTATTACCGCGAAGAGGCTTGTTGTTGCCGCCATGCCGTGGAATGCCACCGTTGTCACTGTGTAGGAGCACGATCGTGTTCTCTCGCAAGCCCCGATCATCCAGAGTATTGAGGATCCGTCCGACGTTTTGATCGAGTGAACGGACCATGGCGGCAAAGGTCTGACGGACGCTATTTCCCTTTCTGCCTTCGCCATAATCCAATGCGTTTTCACGCTTGGCGATATTCTTAACGGTATTGGGAGCACGTTTACCTGTGGGATCAAAACCGCAAGCGGTCAGATCGTCTTGCTTGGCTTGGATCGGCGAATGCGGTGCATTGAAAGCGACGACCATGTAGAAGGGTGAACTGCCACTGTGTGAGTGGACAAACTTGACCGCGGCGTTTCCGATTAGGTCAGTCGAGTAGCCCGTTTCGCGGATGGTCTGAAAGTCGCGGTGCCAATCCAATTGGCCCGATCGTTGTCGGCTGAAGTAGTCGATTGCTCCGTTGTAATGGCCATAGAAATGGGTGAAGCCATGGTTCAATGGATGGAATTGGGTGGATGCCAAACCCAAATGCCATTTGCCCAGCATGATCCGATGCTCATAGCCTGCTTTGGCAAGAAGCTCCGCAGTGGTCAATTCACTCGGTGGCAGGCCGTGACGTTTGGTTGGCGTCACAACACCGTCCCAAATGCCAAAACGAAATGGATACCGACCGGTAAGCACTCCGGCACGAGTCGGAGAACAAATCGGTGTCACATAGAACCGATCCAGAACCACAGATTCCGCTGCCAAGCGATCAATAGCGGGTGTTTTGATCTCGCTTCCGTGGAAACCGACATCATTCCAGCCCAAATCATCGACGATGATGTGAACGATGTTTGGTGGCGAAGCACTGACGGTGCTTGCAAACACAATTGGGATGAGCGTGAGACAATACGTGAAGCTGACTGACGTTAAGTTCGATCTGTGAATCAATAGTTTAAAGCCGGTTTTTGAGTCTGATCAAAACAAGTGTGGTCGGTAAGCGTCGACGTTCTTGAAATTCGTTCCAAACCAGTTCGTCTCAGTTCCGATTTGGAGCCTATTCGAAAACTTATGAGCCGTACGCGCTAGCGTCGGGTGGTATTTGAAATGCAAAGCAATATTGAAACCCGAGGCTATCGCCAACCGCTTATCGCTCGCTGTCACTAGGTTTTCGGATAGGCAAGTAACTTCAAGTCATGATTTTAACTCGGTTAAAGATTAGGTTCGAATCGTGCAGTCGGTCACATGTGGTTTTGAGTTATCATGTTTCGTCTCGCGCCATTGTGATCAGCATTGGATCGGGTAGTTCAACAATTCCAAGTTGCCGAAGCATATTGATCACCTGTGCGGCTGTGTAATGAGCATGTGTGCACACGTGCAACAGAATATCCATCATTGACGTCGCCTTGCGTTGACCAAAGTGGGAACTCGTGCTGATTTTCGGAATGAGTTGATTGAGATCGACATGTTCTAAGTCTTCAAGGTAATTGTTCCACCGTGATTCCAGATGGGTCCAGCATTCCAACAATTGATCCATCGTGCGAATTCCATTTTCGCCGCGTTGGTTGCCAACCAGGCCCGTGGGGACATCGCCTGGCATTGTTGGATTCGCATCGCCCAAAATGGTTTCCAACCAAACATATTCCGCTCCCATCATGTGCAGCAGCGTTTTCCAGACGGAACCTTGTCCAATTCCAAATGATTGATGGCGTTGTTCATTGGTAAGCTCAATCGCAAACGCACATAGTTTGTGGTTCACGCGGTTTCGATGTTGATGCAAACGAATGATGGGGTTAATAGCTTGTACCACCATAACTCTTCGTACTTTGGGCCAGACGATCCGTCCGCATCAACGCTCCAACGGAGTGCCGCGTTCTTTCGTTCAACTTCAAGCTCACGCGGGTTTCCTTCGTGGTTTCTTCAGCTTGGCCTGACGCTGTTGGGTCTGACGCTCGTAGAAATCTGGATGCCAACTTTCCCGATCGCTCAGTCGGCGTGGTTCACTATGAACCGACTGCTGATCACCTTGGGATTTAATCCATTTGGCCAACCGTTCTTTTAAAACGGCGATGCGATTCGTCTGTGCCGGATCGTCAATCAAATTCGTTTGTTCCCAGCGATCCTCGCTGACGTGAAAGAGCTCCCATTCGGGTCTTCGATAGTAGCGATCAAGGACTTGTTTTGCGTTTGGGTTTGTTTTCGCCAATTCGACCCACTCAGTCCAATACGCGCCCGCCATGGACTTGCGGTCAAGGTCGGAATGATTTGTGTGAGCGAACTCGGGATGCAGGTTGTGGATGAGCTTCCAGTGGCGTGTGCGGATACTGCGGATCGGAAAAATATTCTTAATCCCATCGCCAGTGTGGGTCGTGAAGATGGCTTCGCGATGGTCCTCGCGTTTGCCCAACAGGACGTCAGCAAAGCTATGGCCATCCAGATTCGCAGAAGCCTGTGCGCCGACACAGTCCAATAATGTCGGCAGAAGATCAATCCAGCTCACCATCGCATCGGAACGCGTGCCAACGGGGATTCTTCCCTTCCAAGCTGCGATGAACGGTACACGGATGCCATAGTCGTACAGATTCCATTTTGCAAACGGCCACTGCGAACCATGGTCGCTGGTATGAATGAACAGCAGGCTGTCCCCCAGACTCGTTGATGCGATCGTTCGTAATTCGCCCAGGAAAGCATCCAGCTCTTTAATCTCTTGATAGTAGCCGGCCCTGTGATCGCGTGTTGCTGGAGTGTCGAGATGATGCGGCGGGAGTTGCACGTTGGCCGGATCGAATGTGGTTGGACTGTCCCATGCGACATGAGGATTTGTTGTGCCGACGAACAAACACAGCGGTTGTTTTTGTCTCGCACGCGACTTTCGCTGGGCGAGGAATGTTTTGACCTGCGAGCGTATCCGGTCGATCGTCCTGCCTCTTCCCACGTGATCGAATCCATACCGTGTGACTTGCTCGGGTCCGCCATGTGCCACCTTTCCAAACGACACGACTTCATAGCCAGCGGCTTGTAAGTTCTTGATCAGATTCGGCGTACCAGGTTTTGGGAATGTGTGATTGGCTTCGGCACCGTTGCGTGCCGGCATCAAACCGGTCAACATCGCGGCACGACTGGGGGCACAGGATGGGGAAGCGACAAACGCATGGGTGAGCGTCATCCCATCGGCGGCAAGCCGTTCGAGTTCCGGCGTGGGAATGTTGTCATTGCCATAAAGGCTTGAATCAAACTGGGAATGATCGTCGGAGAGATAAACAACGATGTCGGGCTTGTCATCAGCGTGGACAACTGAAACGACCGACGCAAAGAGACAAAAGGCCTTCAGCAAACGTGGTGTCCTAGTCATTGATGTCACCATTTGTTGGAGGCGGTCAGGTTCCGGAACACCTTGATCTCATCCGGGTCAAATGGTGTGCCATCCATACGAAATAGATCGTGGAACCAAAGCTCAGGCTCAGGGAACGGTTCACCGGGATGCACCACCCGGCCGCTGTCTCGCGTGGCGTTGACATCAAGAAACTTGCCCTTGTCATTTCGACGACTTGCCCACGGATAGTGCGTTTGAGACTTACCGACCACAAAACCCCAGTTGATCGCTGCCACATTGTGCTGCTTCATCACGGGGAGGCACTCAGCGACGGTGCTTCCGTTGGTGCGTGCGAGCCATTCGGTCACAAAGACGGGTCGTCCATCGGATTGATAGTCTTTGATCAGGCTCTTCAGCGTGTCCGCTGGCGAATAGCAGTGGATCGAGTGAAAATCGGCATTGGCGAAATTGATTGCCACGTTCATTCTGCCGACGCTGCCCTGAGTGCACGACGTGATTGGTTGCGAAGGATTGATTTCGCGGGCCCACACCCAAGAATCATGAACCAGTCGATTGGATCGGTCGCCGATCGAACCCCGTTTGCCCTGTCCTTCCAATCCACCTGCCCCACGACCCGGTTCGTTGTAGAGTTCCCAGGCCAGAATACGATCATCATTGGCAAATCGTTTGAGTGTCCGCTGCACATAGCCTTTCAGTTGTGCGACCTCGGCCTTGGTTGCTGTTCCATTGGCATACCGCAAGGCGACTGGGCGAGCGGGGCAGTTTACCCATCCGGAATTGTGCCACGCTTTGACCGGTAGGGGCTGAGGTCCAAGTTTCGGGTTGGGATAATGACAGTCATCAAAAAACACGAAGAATGGTCGGATGCTGTGTTTCTGACAGATATCAAGAAATTGATCCATTCGGTGATAGAAACCTTGTTCGTCTGCGGCCCATACCAGATCGTGCAAGTAGACCCTCAGTGTGTTCACGCCGATCGAGTTGGCCCATTCCAGTTCTTTATCAATTTGATGTGGATCCCAAGTGCTTTCCTGCCACATGTCGATTTGATTGATCGCCGTCGCGGGGTAGTAATTGCATCCGACCAGCCAAGGGAGTTTGTCATACCACGCGTTGACACGCTCACGTGTCCACCGGCCGGCAACCGTGTCGGCAGCGGGCATCAATTCTCGAAAATTGAACTGCTGTGCCTCGTCGGGACCTGGCGATGCGTAGGCGGGATCTTTGGCTCGAATGAACACTTCGCCATCGTCCAGGACGCGAACATCCAACGGAACGATGGTGACGCCCTGTTCATTGATCGTTTGGGCGTTCTCGCCAAGATCGCGTTTCGCAATTCCTTTGCGACCGACCGGCGGCACATTGGCGTTGAAGAAGGCCGTGCACCACCATTTGCCCTGTTTGTCTTGGAATGGCGT
>JBCCKZ010000469.1:0-5054 GCA_039027135.1 Planctomycetota bacterium | reverse complement strand
TTCCAAGCAAAGCGACTTCGGTGTATTCGGCAACCGCATCGAAGAGATGCACGAGGATCGACAAAGGCCTGGCGGTGTCCTCATGCAACGAACTCTCGAAGACGGATCCAAGGTCGAGTGTTTGATGTATCAGATCAAAGCACCGGTCTACATTGAACGCCTTGAGGATTTCGAACTTCCGCCGACGCGAATCGGATTTGCCTTCCCCCAAACGATTACGGAGGCGGAAGCGAGACGCCAGCTAAAACGCGACATGTTCGGTGATCCCT
The DNA here is from genome assembly GCA_039027135.1 of Planctomycetota bacterium. Taxonomy (GTDB): domain Bacteria; phylum Planctomycetota; class Planctomycetia; order Pirellulales; family Pirellulaceae; genus Rubripirellula. The sequence continues at coordinate 4,785 of JBCCKZ010000469.1, read as the reverse complement.
TCGGTGGAAACGGCTTTTTTGGATCGATACCTCGTTTTCGACCCTCGCAAGATCGGATCCTGACACTCGCGCTAACCCCGCCTGAAATCACTATCTTGCCGCTCCCCACTGAAGGCAGACCTCAGAGTTTTACCGGGGCGGTGGGCTCCTTTACTATCGATACCGAATCGTCAGAAACGACCGTCAAAGTTGGACAATCGTTTCCACTGCTCATCAACCTACGCGATGCGGCGGATCCGCCATCCTTGGATGCGGTCGAGCGACTGCTTCCACCAGAGCTTCAGAAGCAATCGATTTTCGATCAGACATTTCAAACATCTGCAACTCCACCGCCTGGCGTCGTGACGGATGGAGCCAAGAGATTCCGATTCATGATCCGACCGCGGTCAATCGCATCGAATCAGATTCCTCCGGTCGAGTTTTCGTTCTTTGATCCTAAGAAACGGAAATACAGAACTATCAAGTCGGAAGCCATCGAGCTAGATGTTGAACCGGGATCGGCCATTGCCGTGAACGCAATGAAATCGGAACCAGGAAACGAACCAGCCAAAGCACTGGAGAGTGAAGAAACGGCAATCCCACTATGGATGACTCCGCTTCCACCGGGAGAGGGCTGGCTAACTCGGAGCGATCCCTTCGCTTGGCGAAACCATGTGCAGCGAGCCGCCTTGGTAGGATTGCCGATGATCATTTGGTTTGCCATGACCGTTTTTTTACAGATCCAAAGATGGCATCAGGGACATCGCTCGGTGAGACGATGGCAAAGGCAGATTGCGTCAGCCTCCAGCCTCGAGGAGATCTGTGGCATCCTCGCGGTATGGGCAAAACCACTCGTTCTCAATAGCCAGGTTCCCGATAGCCAAGCCGGAAAGCGGGACTCTCAAAGGCGACTTTGGGATGCTGTCGGAGTCATGCGTCGAGAGGGCCATGGCAACCTCGCATCTCGTTTGGAGTCTTTCCTGGAGGACGTTTCGCGTATCGGGTCCCGAGTCCCCAAGGACCTTGATCGACCGAAGCAATCAGCCCTGCAACTCGTCGCCGAGCGACTACCCAGCCCGGAGGATCCAACCGGCTATGGTTCGCCGGTGCTACGAAGGCATTTGACCTCTGCCTCTCTCATGTTTGCAAGTGTTGGAAGCCTTGGGATGTCTAACTCAACGTCGATTCCTGCACTGGAGACTCTTCGTGAGACGCTCGATCGTTTCACGATACCTGCTCATACCGACGCTGCTTCTCACACCGATGCCATGAAGGTGGCTACAACCGATGGCAAAAGTGTCTTGAAGGCTTATCGAACACTATTGGAGCAGTATCCTTCGTCTGCCGAACTGCATCTCCGGCTCGCTTCGTTCACCGGGACAATGGGAGACCCATCCTTACAATCGCTTCACGAGCTGGCCGCTGAAAAACTTGAACCGTACCATCGCCATTCAACAACGTCCTTTGACCACGACTTGAACCTCTTCGATGGAACCGTCGGAGACTTTTTCGATAAGACTTGTGTGATGGTGGCGAGATGGATAGGCGATTTGTTCGTCGCGGCGATTGTCTTTGGCCTTGCGATGTTGATTGGTTGGTTCGTGTACTTGATTTTCAAACGACGACGAATCGCCCTGACTTCTTTCTCGGGAATTTTGTTTGCTTCGCTGTTGGTGCTGGCACTGATTCGTGTGGATCTCAAGATCCGTGCTGTCCAACAATGGAAACAGCCGGCCGTGATCACACAGACCACAACGCCCCGGCTTAGCGATGGCGATTCATTTCAAGAGGCGATGAGTCCTCTTGAGCCGGGTGACAAAGCCGACATTCTCGAGAAGCGATATCAGTGGAGCAAGATCCGAGTCGACGGCAAAGAAGGCTGGGTTCGGGCGGAGACGCTTCGCAGTATTCCGGAAGGGTGGCTTTGACTGAAACTCCGGTGCGTCTACCCGTACGGGACCGCGATACCCACAAAGGTAACTATGGGCGAGTTGCACTTGTCGGTGGCAGTCGTGGCATGGCGGGTGCGATTGCGTTATCGGGATTGGCAGCATCGAAAGCCGGTAGTGGACTGGTTACCATTTGCGTCCCAAACAACTGCCAACCAACCGTTGCGAATTTTCATCCTGGCGTGATGACGCGAGGCTGGCCAGACAACAGGCTCGGTTCGTTTCATCACCACGCCGCCAATCAGTGTTCGGTACTGCGTGGCTTTGATGCCATTGGAATAGGCCCTGGGCTAACGACTGACCTTGGGCCGGCATTCTTGCTTGCCAGTATCTTGGAGTTGCCCGTTCCCGTCATTCTCGATGCGGATGCAATCAACTTAATCGCCACTCGCGAAGATTTGGCGGACCGAGCCCAAGTCCGTCAACAAGCGACAATCCTGACACCGCACCCCGGCGAGTGGTCTCGCATCTCGAAGACGCCAGCCCGTGATCGCGAGCAACAAATTCAAAGTGCAGAAGATTGGGCGGGAAAATCTGGCTGCGTTGTCGTGCTGAAGGGTGCCGAGACGATCGTTACCGACGGAGAGCGTACCTGGAAGAATCAAACGGGGACGCCCGCGATGGCAACGGGCGGTAGCGGCGACGTCCTTACCGGAATCATCACATCGCTGGTTGGGCAGGGATTATCAGCATGGGATGCGGCGAGACTTGCCGCTCAAGTGCACGGAATGGCGGGTGAAGCCGCCGAAGTCCGGTTGGGGGCCGCTGCGGTGACTGCCCGAGAATTGGTCGATGAATTGAGGGTGGAGTCTGGAAATTTGACCCCTTAAAGATTTTGCGAATCTAGCGATAATCTTCGCAGCTGGCAGACGCCCGCCTTTGAGAACCCACCCCATTTCTTTTGGAAACATCGATGCCCCTGGTCCCTTTGCGAGCCGTCCTCGATCACGCTGCCGAGAACAGTTACGGCGTGGCCGCCTTCAACGTCAACAACATGGAACAAATCCAGGCCATCATGGAAGCCGCCGTGGAGACGGACTCGCCCGTCATCATCCAAGCCTCTCGAGGCGCTCGTTCGTACACCAACGACAGCTACCTCCGTCACCTGATGGTCGCCGCAACGGAGCTACATCCGAACATCCCGATCGTCATGCACCAGGACCACGGCAACTCGCCGGAAACCTGTCAGTCTGCCATCGATAATGGTTTTACTTCCGTCATGATGGATGGCTCGCTTGAAGAAAACGGCCAGACACCTGCTAGCTACGATTACAACGTTAGCGTGACGAAAAAGGTTGTTGAAATGGCTCACCCCCAAGGCGTCAGCGTCGAGGGCGAATTGGGTTGCCTTGGGTCTCTTGAATCTGGTGAGGGCGAACAAGAGGACGGCCACGGAGCCGTTGGTGAACTGTCTCACGACCAACTTTTGACTGACCCAGACGAAGCGGCACAATTTGTCGAAGAAACGGGAGTTGACGCTTTGGCCGTCGCCATTGGCACGAGCCATGGTGCCTACAAGTTCACCAAAAAGCCAACCGGCGATGTGCTTGCGATGGATCGAATCGAAGCCATCCATGCCAAGCTTCCCAATACTCACCTGGTGATGCACGGATCGTCTAGCGTTCCCCAAGATTTGCAAGACATCATCAACCAGTTCGGTGGAGAGATGAAGCAAACCTATGGTGTGCCCGTGGAAGAAATCCAACGTGGTATCAAAAGTGGCGTCCGCAAGATCAACGTCGATACCGATTGCCGCATGGCAATCACCGGCGCAATCCGCAAGGTTCTCACTGAGGACAAAGCCGCATTTGACCCTCGCGCCTACTTGAAACCTGCCCGTGCGGCGATGAAGGAAGTCTGCGTCGCCCGTATGACTGCCTTTGGGCAAGCCGGAAACGGTGCCGCACTCGCCAAGAGCCTGGGCGTACTGGCTTAAAGCCATTGCAAAAGGTTCGCATTACCCTCTTTAGAGATAAACTGGCTTAGGAAGCCCAGGATGGGCGAAAGCACCATGCCGGTGGGCTTGCCCACCGGTGCTGGAGATCTACCACCTATCCAATCTGCCCGTACGGCCGCCAAGGGCGGCCGAACGGGCAGATTGGAATAAGAACGAAGTCATCCGTGGGGCCAGCCCCCCACGGCAAGGGTGCTGTCGCCGCCCCGCGGCTAGGTCAGACAGTCACTGAAGGCGGTGCTACAAACTGCGAGGAATCACGACGACAAGAACCACCGTTGAGTTAGACAGAAAACGGGTGTCCATGTGAAGAAAGTCCTTGAGCTCATTCATGAACATGCGACGCACCATAGTGATCAGCCTGCGTTAAGCGATGCATCGGGCAAGACGCTTCTTTGGCGTGAAGTCCCCGCTGCGGTGGCTGAACTACAGGCGATACTCGAGGCTTTTGAAGCTGATCGACCAATCGCCCATGCGTGCGACAATACGATCGCTGATGTGATCACCATCCTCGCTATTGCATCACTTTCTCGGCTTGAAGCAGCCATCGACGCGAGGCTGATGCCTGACGAACAACTGCGACGATGTGAAAGTATCGAAGCGAGCTGGTTGTCCAAAGAGATAAAGGATTCCATCTTCGCCGATGAATCTCACATTACGACGGTGGTCCACACATTTCATCCAGAAGTTGATTCGAGTGGCTATCTGATTTGGACAAGCGGGACGACAGCAGTTCCCAAACCGGTTCACCTGAGTCATGAGGGATGGCTCGCCAATGCAGCTGCGAAAAAGCGTTGTGTTCCGCAAGACTCATCTTCCAGACGGGTGACGCTACTTCCCATTGCACATTCCTACGCACGCACCTGCGATGTAGGGACGTGGCTGATCAGCGGAGGACATTTG
>JBCCKZ010000468.1:0-5060 GCA_039027135.1 Planctomycetota bacterium | reverse complement strand
CGATACCAGCTTCGTCGAAGCTGATTGAACCCAAGGCCAGAGAAATCGAGCGACCCCCCAACACTCGGCCAGACTAGGCGATCCCCTAAACCAACCTCGAAAATCAGCAAATCTGTCGCGTTACCCCAACATTCCCTAGAACCGCTATGCGTGTCATTGAACGTGTGATTCGAGCACCTGGGCTTCCACTTCATCTGAGAAGGAAAAGCGAATATACCTTTGTCAAAGTACAACTAGACTGGAACTTTCGAGATCGCAGAAAGCACGAATCGCGTGAGGCTAACGATTGATGAGACTGGCAAGTTTTAAGCATTCGGAGAAGGTCAAGAAAGACGAGTACGAAGCTCGCTTGCCTGCCCTTCGCTCGGAGCTGCTGCAGGCTCAGAATTCATTGCGTCAAGCTAACTTTCCAGTCATCGTACTTTTTGCTGGCGTCGACGGTGCCGGCAAGAGCGAGATGGTCACACTGCTCAACGAATGGATGGATCCGAAATGGCTTACCAACCGGGCCTATGATCGGGCGATCAATGAAAATCCGGACCAGGAGCGTCCAGACTTTCGCCGATACTGGCACGACTTACCCCCGCGAGGACAGATCGGATTGTTTCTCAGCGCATGGTATTCACCAGTCTTGCTCGGAACGGTGGCTCAGCGAGTCACCGAATCTCAGTTTCCAAGACACATCGAGCGGATTCGCCGCTTCGAAAGAACGCTTGCGGAAGACGGCGCGTTGATCGTCAAGTTTTGGATGCACCTGGACAAACGCCAACAACAAAAGCAACTCAAGCGTCTCGAAGAGAATCCCGTGACAGCTTGGCGTGTCACGCACACTGATTGGGCGCACTGGGCGATGTACGATCGATTCGTCGCTGCGGGAGACCAAATCATTGATGCCACCAATACTGAGATGGCGCCTTGGCGTGTAATCGATGGCGCAGACCATCGTTATCGTTCCATGACAATTGGGGGACACCTACTCGAGGCAATCAAGAGCCGCATCGGCAGACCCACGCCACTGCCCGAGTCAGAAGGTCATGTCCCCAGTCCCGTGAATTGGCTATCACGTGTCGACCTGAAACAGACGCTGGGCAAAAAAGATTATCGGCAACGCCGGGATCGAGCGCAAGGCGACCTCAATCTCGTGTGCCGGCAAGCCAAGAAACAGAAGGTGTCGAGCGTGCTGGTCTTCGAGGGTTGGGATGCAGCGGGGAAGGGCGGGGCAATTCGCCGTGTCCTGCGTGCGCTGGACCCGAGGACCTACCGCGTTATTCCAGTCGCTGCGCCCACGGAAGAGGAACATGCTCAGCACTACCTCTGGCGTTTCTGGCGACATCGACCGAGTGCAGGGAACATCACGTTCTTTGATCGATCCTGGTACGGCCGAGTTCTCGTGGAACGTATCGAAGGTTTCGCTCGTGAGGATGAATGGCAAAGGGCCTACAAAGAAATCAACGAGTTTGAACAGGAATTGGCAGAAAGCGGGATCATGATTTGCAAGTTCTGGCTGCACATCGATCCCGACGAACAACTTCGTCGTTTTGAAGAACGCAAAAACACTCCGCACAAGGCCTGGAAACTGACCGACGAAGATTGGCGAAACCGCGAAAAATGGCATGCGTATGAATCGGCGGTTAATGACATGATCCAGTATACGAACACCGCTGATGCACCTTGGACGATCGTTCCCGCCAACGATAAGTACACCGCCCGCATTCATGTGCTTGAAACCGCATGCGAACGCTTAAGGAATACGCTCAAAGCGAAATAACAGCTGTGCTCTGACGCACGGGCTGTCATTGCCAGGAATCTTAAGGATCGAATGCTGGACTATTCGCTCTACCTTTCGATTGGATGTACGCCAGCAAGTCGAGAACCTGGCTCCGTTCAAACGAGTCGAGTGTGCCAACGGGCATAGGCGAAAGGCTTGAGAGCTTCTCTTGCTCGATCTCGCTTTTTGAAATCACGGTAGGCGCCTGGTTCGATAGAGGATCGCTTTTGATTCGAACTTCCGATTCGTCTTCGGACACGATAAACCCTTTGTGCACTCTTCCGTCGAGCGTAAGGAACATTCTCGCTTTGTACTTATCTTCGACTTCAAACGATGGCTGGAGAATATGTCGAAGCAATTCGATCCCGCGCATTGATTGATTCAACTTGGAAAGATCAGGACCGAGCACGCCACCTTTTCCATTGCCGATTTGGTGGCAAGAAAAACATGAAGCTCCCAGGAACACCACCTTCCCTTGCTCAAACGAACGCTTTCGCAGCGGCGCTGATAGTGCGTCGCGAAAATCGTCGACTTTCCATTCTCGATCAATCGAGTTTACCTTTAGAAGCTCCATCGCAAGGGCTGAGTCTCTATTGCCATTCAGAGCTTTGATAAACATTAGGAGAGAATCGACTTGATCATCCCGAAGCACACCTGCGTAAACCGGCATTCCGGCCTCACCATTGATCGCACCTTCGGCAATCTTAGCGTTTGGACGGAGGATCGATTCACGAAGGTAGGCATCATTAGCAATCACCGACTCGCCAGTTTTGGTCAACTTGCGAGTTGAGCCATAGAGTCCAAGCCAGCTGGGGCCATTCTTGCCAGCCGATGAACCATCCACCGAGTGGCAACCAACGCACCCCACCTGCTTGTATAACGCAGCACCTCGCTCGATCGTTGGTTTCGATATTACAATCGCACTTGCAGGTTGAAGCACCACGCTTTGGTCTACTTCGTTGTCCGAGAATCCACGTGCAACAAGATCGATATCTCGCAATTCGTGAGCGGTCAAGAACGTTCTATTTTGAACCGGTGTTTGATCTTCGAGCTCAATCTTGTAGCCGACTTCGATTTGCATGACCGCGCGCATGTCTCGGATACCCAAGAACACTGATTTTCGATCATCAGAGAGTTTTGCGGACGATACTCCGATCGATTCGGTACCCGGCGAACCGTCGAGCTTGTAATGGCCGGAGCCGTACGCACTCGTGCGTTTGTAGTTCCATCGACTAACCGTGTACGCCTCCCGCTTTGACGCCAACTCAGGATCAAGAGGTTCTTCAAAACGAAGCAAGATTCCTCGACGTTCCACCTGAGCTTGTTCCGGGATGGTCCAAGGGATTGATTCGCTAGCTCGGACTCGACCAAAGAAAGTCATCTGATTCGCTGAAGTCCCCCAGATCCGAAAACCAGTCAAATAGAGAAGTCCATCCGTTGGGTTGATGGCGGCCTTCATCACGGGCTTTGATCCAATATCGATATCAAGTGAAGTGGCACCGCCTTGAGCGACACTGTCATCTATATCCATATGAACCTGCATCAAACGCGGGGGCTGATAACACATCAAAACAGGCTTGTCGTTTAAGGGTCCCATCTTTGCATCACGCATCCAAACTACCGTGGTTGCCGATCCGCATTCCGCGTGTGGAATCCAAGTCAACGGTGGTGTCACGGGAAGATCATCTAGATTCTTGTTGCGGCGAAAGCCGTAGAACCCACCCCGCTTGATCAAGTGCACCGGCGAGCTCGGCACCCAGTTACCCTGTTGGTCGCTGGCGACGATGTGCCCCGTCACCGAGTCGTATCCGAGAAACGGCTGGCGAAAGCCGGTCGCGATCAAACTGACGTTGGTACCGTCAGGCGAAATCCGCAAAACTCCGCTATAAATGCCCTCTTGGCCAGGTTTGCTAACCAAGAAACTTCCATCCTTCTCTAGTTCCAACGACAAGGGGAACTCGCGCGTCTCAGCACTCTGATTGATACGAGAACAGAACAGCTCGTGATAGTCAGCCTCACCATCACGGTCCCGGTCAAGAAGCCGCCAGAGTCCATTGCGATCAAAAACGAATACCTCTTCATTTCGAATCCTCAAGCTCAGAGGCTCATGAAGCCCCGATGCAAACCGGTGCCAAACCACCTCTTCGGATCCGGGTTGCAAGCCATCGCATAACCAGACATCACCATCAATCGTGACCAACGCCGCCCGACCGGATTCAAAGAAGTCGATGTCCGCCGGACGCACAGCTCGACCATAGGAGTTATCTAAGGGAAGTGGTAACTCCTCGAGGCTGAGGGCACCGCTACTGCCAGGCTTCGACAGCGGCAAGCGAGAACGATGTTTCCATCTCGGTGATGGCATTTCTTCCGAAACGATTGCCTTTGCATTAGCTGTTGTGCGACTATCGCCAAACAAGCGATTCTCAACAGGAAAACATGAAACCGAAACCGTTTCTGAAATGTCGGATGGCTTTATCAAAACGACTTCATGCCCATCCACCGACTCAATGACACAGTCTTCTGAATGAAAAGCTACTTTGTCTGAAGAACGAGCCAATACAACGAAAATTGGCTCCTGGTGCGCACTCACTTCAAGCTTTCGGACAAGTGTGTTCTGATCGATACTAAATTGCTCAGCGACACGAACACCACTGACTTCGTACTCGACCCTTGCTTTATTACGAAGATCAATCCCAAGAAAGCTTGCCGTCTCAGGATCAAGTCCTCCTCTCACGATCTGTTCCTCTTCAGGAAGTTTTGGGCGCGCGTCGATAACGCGTGGTTCGCCAGTTCCAAGGCCAGTACAAATGCCATTTCGAAACCAAATTTCCCCATTTGGACGCGGCAGTTGCTTCGTTCCTGCGGCTACTTTATTCAGTTCATAGGGATAGCTCTTTACCGCCAAGTTCGCATTTGAAAGAGGCGATTCGTCAGCCTTCCAGAAAACAGCTACACGAAGAAGATCGACATCATAGGCGAGAAAATGATCATCGCTTAGCGGGAAGACGATGGCTCTCGGTACGAGATCTTCTTGAGTCCCTTGCTCGCTATCGAAACTTGCATCAAGAGTCGTCGAAAAGAATGGAAAATCAGTTTCGATAAACTGTTTCCATGGCCAAACATCGACGCCATTGAGCGTCTCAGGCTCTTTTGACTCCGCGGTAGCGGACAAAGCTGCAAAGCTAAGCGTGCAAACGAGAACGAAGACGCAAGCAACCTTCAATTTCGCCCGAAATCGCAAAATGAGTCCTCTGCTAATTGACATGTACTTACGGTTTTGGCGGCAGCGACT
>JBCCKZ010000467.1:0-5060 GCA_039027135.1 Planctomycetota bacterium | reverse complement strand
GTGGAATCGGATAAACAAGATCGCAATCCACCCAGTTCGGGAAGGCGATCAAGCGATCTTCATCAACACCTTTCTGAGCCGCTTTCAGCATCATATTGGGCGAGATGCTGCTGACCCGATCAAAACGCCGCATCAAGAATCCTTCCAAGGCCAGGACGACTTTCTTTAGAAGCGGCTGCTTGAGGATGCCAAGATCAAATGCGGCATCCACCTCAAAGTCTTGGACATGCAACCAACACTTCGCGCTGCAGATTCGTGAAGCGATCCACGTTGTCGGCATGCACATCGCGGCCGGCTCGACGGTCAGGATGACATCGGGGCGAAATGTGATCGCTTTCCAAAGAACAGCCGGAATGCAGGAGAGACCAAAGCTTGCCAGATGAATCACACGCTTCAGTCCCGTGACCTTCTTTGGCACCCAAAGCGGGCAACGAATGACTTCGATTGCTGCCCTACGATCTTCCTCCCCCCGAGACTCCGTCGTACCGTTCTCGAAATTCACTCTCCTTCTGGGAAAGTCGACCGTTTCAGCGGTCGGCGAGGGTCTTCCCGAAATCTCATTGCGGCCCCACTCTGACGCAGCACGTTGCGTTTCACTTTCCCTGCGTGCGGGAGAGGTCGGGCTTTCAAGCCCAGGAGAGAGCCCAGCATCTCCGCTACCTTCGTATCCGTTATCCTTCCCTGAACTCTGAACCCTGAACCCTGAACCTTTCTTTTCCCTCTCATACCTTCCCCCTTTCCACGGCCGCTCAATCTTCCAAGCCGGATAATACGGTGGCGTCGTGACCACAACACACTCGTGCCCTCGCTCGGCCAGCCACTGGATCATCTCACCGGAGTACTTCCCGATGCCGATTTCCTCAGGCGCGTAATTCAGACCGTGAAGCAGGATTTTCAATGAAACAGGAAGGGATTGACTGCTGGGGCCGGGTACAATCTCAAAAATGGCAGCGTAAACCTCGGACGTTGAGATTCAGTTATGCCGACGGAGATTTCTAGTCAGCAACCCGAAACGTTGCCGATCAGCGTGCTCCAGTATCGCACGCTTGTTGACCATGGGACTTTTGAAGGTCAATCAGGCCAGATCGAACTCATTCGTGGCAGACTCGTCCACCTGAACCCTCAGGGACCCGTCCACTCCGATCCAATCGACGAACTCGCAGCGTGGAGTTACGAAGTTGCCGCAGAAGATTTTCGCATCCGCATCGAAAAACCGCTCGAGTTCCCACGCCTCAGCAGCAGCCCCGAACCGGATGTGGCTTGGGTCACAAAAGGCCGTTACGCGAGCGCTCATCCAACCTCAGAGGATGTTCATCTGCTGATCGAAGTCAGCACGACGAGCAAGTCTTTCGACCTTAGTGAGAGGTTGCGGCTATATGCTGAGGCGGGTATCCCGGAGTACTGGGTCGTGGATACCAATGGGCGAACAGTCACCGGCATGCGTGAGCCAGGACCGGACAGCCACCGAGTCACCAACGATCACGCTGCAAATGACACCATCGCACCGCTTTGCTTGCCTTCGGCCAAGTTGTGCATTTCCAGACTATTCGCATGAGAACTCGCCCCGCGTCACCGATACGGCTTACGTCCTCTACCTCTTCGGACGATGTTAGCCCACGATCGCTACCATCGGGTCTCAATCGGCTGTTTGTTCGTCTGTGAGATCAGCGACGGCGGCATTTGACGCACGCGGATAGCTCTGTCTAAGATCGAGTGCCAAAGATGAAACCCATGTGATGGAGAAAGCGATGCAAGCTGAACTCAAAAAGATGATGACGGCTAAGCCATTCATCCCCTTCACAGTGGTTATGAGCGATGGGACTCACGTGACGATCAAGCATCCAGAGATGGCATGGTTAACGAAGCATTGGTTGTACGTGACGACCGATGGCGGCGAGACAACGAAACATCTTTATTTGTTGCACGTGACAAGGATTCAGCGTCAAGAGCAAGCGGCCTGAACATCAAGGCGTCGCGATCGACCCTGAAGCAAGTCGCTATTTGCCTAAAGCTTTCCTGCCACATGCCTTTCGCGACCACGATTTTCCCGCAGATCCGACGTGGACGGCTCATCTTTTGAGCGTCGGACGACGTTAGCGGTCTAGAGAGATATCGCGACGCCACCACCCCACCGTAACCCGATACGTAAGCAAATGGCAAATGCAGACCGAACGGTCACCCGCCCGGCTACGACAGCCAGCTACATGTTCGGTCGCAAAGCCACCCGTCACCGCGAACAAACACAAACGTCGTGTTGGCCGGAGGACGGCGGGAGTCTGAGACCAAAGTCCTCGGGTCCTAAATCTTACTTCGCACCGATCACCGAAAGATGTGCCCTACGCCTGATCGGTACCTCGAATGGACCTATCACCCGGCTCCTATGTCGCATCAACTCACTTGCCTTGTTCGATCTCCCGAATCTTACAAGCGATCTGCGTGAAGTATGCCATCTTCAGAATCGCAATCGAGAGTCCACGCCGACCGTCTAAAAACCCGCCCAACAGGAAATAGGCTCCGAAGAAGTAGACCAAGCCCGATAGCGGAGAACGGGCGAGTCGGTACTTCAGTTTCTGCTTCCACGTCAGTTTTCGTACATCATCACGACCGATCAGCAGCTGAAGAAACCTTTGGGCTTCCCAAGACGAGTACTCATTGTGCTTGGCGACATAGTGAGAAACGTCGCGAAAGTCGCGATGGTCGATCTTCGCCGTGATTTTACCGATCTCTCCTTCGATGATCGGATGCTCGTGGATCTCCATGTCGAGTGAGCTCCATTGGTCTTCATCGATCCTTTCGTACTCTCCAGCGCCCACGCGGAACAGAGCCAGCTTTTTCAGCGGGTAACCATGTTTGAGTTCAAGCCCCATAAAGTAAACGGAGTAGTGCAACCAATATCCGCTGGCTGTCGACGTCGGCAGAGTCGCAGCCAGCTCGCTCTTGAACTCGGGTGTGACGACTTCATCGGCATCCAGAAACAGCACCCACCTTGTCGCTGGCGTGTGCTCCCGCAAAAACCAGTTGCGTTTTTTCGGGAATTGGCCATTCCAATGGAATTGCAGCACTCGGCAGCCGTATTGAGCGGCCACTTCGGCAGTGGCGTCGGTACTGCCTGAGTCGATGATGATCACCGAGTTGGCAAATTCCGGTCCGATACCTCTCAAACATTCCGATAACTGATCCGCGTCATTCTTGACCGGGATAACGATTGTCAGGTCAAGTGTGTTCGCATCATCCAAAAGCGTTTGACTGCCTACGCTCACGTAAGACCTTCGCTGGAAAACCACTGCAAATTGCCCAGCTCGGCAGATCTTTGACCACGACGGACCTCGCTCCTACGACGCAGCCTTTCCCGATCGTCACCCCCGGATGAACGAAAGCCTCGGCCGCAATCCAAGCTTCGTCACCTACCGCAATCGGTTTCGTCACCAACGGAAAACCGGGCGAATCGAAATCATGTGTCCCAGCACAAAGATGTGCGCCTTGGGAGATGACCGAACGCTTACCAATCGTGATGAGGCCTTGGCTGTACAAAATGGCTCCGCTTGCAATCCCGGCTTGGTCGCGAAGGTCTAGGTTCCAAGGGGCCCAAATGCGAACGCCTGGATAGACGCGCACGCCTTTGCCAACCTTTGCACCAAAGCATCGCAGCAAAAACGATCGCCAAGCGTGGAAGGGACGCGGACTGAACCGAAAAAGCGTCGCACTCACGATCCCCCAGAAGACACGTGCAAGTCGATTTCGAAGGGAAAACGAAGGTCCCGCGTGAGTGTCTTGGTTGACAGGCAAAGGCTCGCGCCTATTTGCGAGTGGCCTGAAAAAGCGACTCTAAACGATCGAGGATTTCCGGCTGCTCTTTGAGCTCAATCAGCGGCTTCAGTTCTTCCCGGATCAGGTCGCGGTCGAGGTGGCTGCCCTGGCGGATGAGGACATTCTTGATATCGATCCAATCTTGGTCACGGTCGGCAAAAGCCTTTAAGACTACCAGATCCTCGGCCCCACAGGTGCGGATGCTCTGGTCACACGGAACGCCCCACATCGACGAACGAGCGATCACGCGATGTTCGAAATCGATTCCCCCGATTGAAAGATCGATCCTGTTTTGATTGGTGTCGCGAAGCAGCAGAATACGGGCCTGGGTGGCAAAGGCAAGCGGATCCTCAATGCGACTCTCATAAAGATCCAGGAAGGTTTGGGCTAATCGTGACTCGTCACCAAATTCACACAGAATCGTTGCATCCACGTCGCCCGTCATTCGTGGTTGGCCCCAGCGCTGGACGACCAATCCGCCGATGAAGCAGAATGGGTACCCAGAGTCTTTAAGATGTCCATACAGTTTGACGGCTGTTGCCCAAAGTGATGACTCAATCATGGCGACGGCTTCATCGCCGGCGGCTGGGTTTCGTGTTGGTCCAGAAGCTGTCGAACCCGCCATCGCATCATCCAAGACTGAAATTCAATCAGTCCGCTGGTTGGGTTTGACCGATCGCCAGTTGTCCCGAGCATCCGTAGCCCATCGGATTCGTCGAGTTTGCGAAGTTCCTGCTGGCGGATCGCTTCCAACCTTGGCGCGGCAAACCGCCACGCATCGATGAACCGCTGCTCGGCTTCGGTAGGCATTCTTTTAAGTGGCTAGTGGCTAGCGAGTACTTGATGCAGCTTGCCGGCGGCTTGCTGGATACTGAAGTGTTCTTCATACCCCTCCCTTGCCGCGATTCCCATTTTAACACGTTGGTCGCCGGAGAGTGCCGTGAACTCATCCAACAACGATAGCGTGCCTTCGATCGTGTCTGGCCGAACTAGCCCCGCGTCAGCCTGCTGAATTTCCTGGTAGATATTGACCTGATCTGAGATCAAAACAGGTTTCCCACATGAAAGAGCCTCGACGACCGCAATCCCAAAATTCTCTTGATGGCTTGGCAAGACAAACGCCTCACAGCCATAAAACGCACCCCACTTGGCATCGCCAGTCAGCATACCGGCAAAGTGGACGCGGTCAGCCAGCCCCAGATCCACCGACAGTCGTTGGATTCGATTTGCGTAGTCAGAATCGATAGGCCCCG
>JBCCKZ010000466.1:0-5081 GCA_039027135.1 Planctomycetota bacterium | reverse complement strand
GTTCGATGAGAGCGAGCCCAACGATTGGTCCAAGCCTTGGTGGGTGGTGAGCGAAACCACGTTCTTGGACAAGGATTTCATCGATTATGTTCGAAAGCTTGAGCGGCCGGTCTGCATTGCTTCGGTGAGCGATGAAGGGCGTGTTGTTGTCTGGGATGCCTCAGCGTTGGGATGTGAAGAGACTCAGCGTTTCGATCTTCGTGACGCTTCCAAATCCGAGGAATCTTCCGCTGTTCGTACTGGTGATTTGCCATCATTCGTTTGCCAGGAAAAATCTCCACTTCGGTGGGCAATGACGTCCGAACCGATTTGGATGGACTCCAGAGTATCGACCTTGGACTCGTCGAAGGTGATGATATGGGCGTTGTTGCCGGACCTTCGATTGCTCTGCTTTGAATCTCATGCAGCCGGTGGTCGTCAGGTGTGTGATCGACTGCCGTCCAGCCAAGTCATCGCACACCGGCTAGATGACCATGGGGTCATTCTTGTTCTGCGTGACTCAGAGAAATTGGCTTGGGTTGTTCGTGTCCGATTAGATGACTCGCTTGTCCGTATGGACCGAGTCGAAGAGGAATCGGACGTGATTGGCTACGAGATTACCGATGACTATTTGATTCAAATGTGTCGCAAATCTTATCGATGGAGCCCGCGGATTGATGTGGCAAGCGAGTTGAGCTGGCAAACGGTTGGTCAACCCAGCCGATTCATAGGCGAGGGTGTATTTGCCGTTGATGATGAACTGCGAGTTTTTGACCCGCAGGCCGAGCTACACGGACGATTGCTCTTCAAGCTACCTATACAAGGGATTGAGCGATTCTCACTGGCCGTCCGAAGTCTTACCGAACCGAACCATCACAACAGTGAGTATGGCACATTGTGCTTGGTCAGCGATTCGGCTCGATTCGTAGTGGTGCCGACTGACTCTGGTTTCATTAAGCACGAGATTGAACGTGTCATACGGGGGCATCATGCTCCCGCTCTTCCGAGCGGTGACGAGTTTCAACGTGAGTCTCCCAGTTTGATTGCCAGTGATCGATCGAATCAGGTTCTGTTTCTGCAATGGGGTAAAGCGATCAGAGATCTCCAGACACGAGGACAGCAAAAGCATAAGTATGTTCGTCTTGATTTGGGTCAACGAACCATCCGAACGACCAACGATCATCCCAAGAATGCATTTGAGTCATTGGAACCGAGTCTCCGACGAAAGCTACCGAGAAGGGAGACGCGCAAGCGAGTTTCCTCGGTGAATGTTCTGGGGGGTGTTGTGTATTTTGAGAAGCGAGCGGGCGAGACGCTGGAGATCATTCCCAATGCACAACAGATCTTGAAGATTAGACCATCCGAGACTCGGCAGCCAATGGTCTCATTCGATGCACCGAAAGTCGTCAAATCAGGTCACTTCGAGGGCGATCGATCCTTGGTTGCTCCTACGGCGACTCGATGGACGCTACGCGAGGCAACGTTGGATGGTGGTTGGGCTTGGTTGGATTCACGCGGCTTGCTCCATCTCAAGCACCGTGGCAGCGTGGAAGAGCTGACCCTTGTCCTGGATTCGAAGCACGTCTCCGGTTGGTTCTCGGCGAGCGGTGCATTTGGCTTGGCCTTGTACCGAGGTAAGAAGGGATCGACCGGCGATTCGATCGTGCCTGAGGCTGTTCTGAGGTGGCTTGCAAATTGGGGGCAGGTATCATGACCGAAGAGCAGACGAGTTTGAAGGCCAACCATTTGAAGTTGTATCCGAGGCTGGTTCCTCGAGATCCTGTTGCGGACAAAGTTCTCGGGGCTGTTTGGCTTCGTGGTCGGACGCCTGATGAGTTGATGCATTGGCTATGTCAACAGGCCAGCCATGGTGAGATGACTTTGGCGGATTGGAATGTCTTTCAATTAGTCGACGAAGGGCAATGGATCGTCATCAGGAACGATGACATCGAGGGAGGAGTCACGGCAAAGGGGACTCGTGAACTTGGACTCTATCGACCCATTGATCGTTTAAATCTTTGGGTTCCCGTTTCGGCTAAGCTCGAGCCCAATGTGAAATCACTTTCATCCTTGTGGTCGGAGGCGGCAAATGGGTGTGACGGACATCACTCAGTGTGGCTTCCTCACCGAGATCCAATCGCGTT
The DNA here is from genome assembly GCA_039027135.1 of Planctomycetota bacterium. Classification (GTDB taxonomy): domain Bacteria; phylum Planctomycetota; class Planctomycetia; order Pirellulales; family Pirellulaceae; genus Rubripirellula. Next base: position 2,958 of record JBCCKZ010000466.1, on the reverse strand, counting down.
GGAACCCGATGATCGGATTGATTTACTCTCGTGGATGAAGCGGCCTTCGATTCGCTCTGAGAGTTGGAGTGCGCCGAATGAAGTTCAGCCTTTGGTAAGGCGTATAGCGTCGTTACGAATCGAACGGACGGTTGAACTTCGGGAGTTCGTCGACGACCGCGACGATCCTAATACCGGAAAGACTGACTGGAAAGACATCTTGGCGGACGAGCCAGGCGGGCTTGGTTCAACAATTCGACAATGGATGCTCAAGAAGGCAGATAACTGGTCCGAGAAGCAGTCACGTAAGACTGTTCAAAACACCTCCTCCGCTGCAGGATCTTCTTCAGGTCCCAACGCGATGGATCGTTTGATGAAGTCGCTTATGAGTTCTTCACTGGCATCTCAGCGAAACAAAGCGATGGAAAAATGGTTCAAGATGGCGGAGTCGGATCCCACGCGAGCAATCCGAATGGCCCTTCCGATGACTGGTGGCTCCACGGGTTTTCGTGGCATTGCTCTGCCAGGGGCCAAGCTTATGGATCGAATGATGTCGTTTGGGTCGATTGGCATGGGCCAAGGTTCTGGGGGTCCAACGGACTTCTGGGACCTTGAGTCGTCGATGTCGTATCGGTTGATTGAGAAGTACCGAGAGATGGCACAGAATGCGATTGCAGCAGGTGCTTATAAAAGGGCTGCGTATATCTACGCTGAGCTAGTTGGTGACTATTCTTCGGCTGCAGACGCACTCGCGGCGGGGCGGCATTTTCATCTTGCAGCGTTGATGTATCGCGACAGGTTGAATAATCGCAAACGGGCTGCGGAGTGTTTCGCGTCCGCTGGAATGATTGAGGACGCGATTGCCTTGCACCAGGCAGGCAATCATTTTCTCGATATCGCTGATTTGTACCAGCGAATCGGTGATACCGTGAACGAGAACCTGTGGATTGAACGAGAGGTAGAACGTCGAGTTGAAAATCACCAATTAGTCATGGCTTCGGAATTGATCATCGATCGATTGAATGATTGCGATCGAGCAGAGCAATTACTGAGCAGCCAATGGCCCGGTGGGCGGCAGGTAGTGCCTTGTGCTCAACGGTTGCTGGTGATTTGGAAAGATAAACACCAAAAGGTAATCCATTGGCTTCGCAGTGCCATGATGGATATTGACGAGACCTCTCCCACTCACGTTATCAACATGATTTCGGAGATTCTGCATGCGGGAATGGATCGACGCCAACACCCCGAAGTGCAAGCGTTCTCGCATGATTCGGTCGCGGTATTGATGGCGACCCATCATGACCGATTGTCAAAGCGAAGCGTTCATCGATTGGCGTCCCTGGTGCGCATGAGAGACGCACAGGATGGTGTGCTTTCACGAAATGTCTTTGCCTTCCAGCGTTCGTTGGGATCTGAGGCGGTAACGACCAGAAGCAAAAAGGCGATTGTCGATCGAAGCCAATCAAAGTCACTTCACATGCTGGGTCGATATCAATTGCCACAAGCAACCTACCAGGATGCTTGGAGTGAAGACGGGGATGTGTTGTTGCTATCGGTCAACGGTGACAAGTTTCTTGTGAATCGATGGGCTTTGGACCGTGTCCAATTTCACGCACCGTTGATGGATGCTGAAACAAAGATCGTCAAGACGCATGCGAAGTCCTGGACTAGCTCGCGGATCTACACCGATCATCTTGCAATGTATTCCGGACTCACTGCAGAGATCATCCCATTTCGTGATGGTAAATCGAGTCGAGGTTTCGCCATTCGGTGGCTGGCAGTGGATGAATCGCAGTCTCTCATTTCGATTGATCAGTGTGTTTTGGATCCTGAATTGAGTCGTGGCGTTCCATGGAGAATTGAAGACGCTATTCCTTCTGCGCTACGTTTTGCCAGTGCAGTCGTCCATCATGCAGTATCGGGTTGGATAGGTCTCTTCGAAAGAGAGACAGGGTACGAGCTGGCAACGGTCGCCTCAGATGGCACTCTTCGAGTGCGTTTGATTCCTCAACTACGTGAAGCCAGTGAAATGGCGCTGCTACTAGTACTGGAAGATCAAGTCGTAGTGGCGGCAAGTGACATCGTTGTTGTGGGCGTCTTAAAAGCGAGTCGGCAACGCGAGGTCGAGTTGGGTGGTGTAGTCAACCGTTTGGCTGCTTCCCCGCCGAGAACTCGGAAACGCCTTGCAGTGTGTCATGAAGATGGTTTGGATCTTTTGTGGCCAACGATTGATTCGATCGATCACTTGCGCGTCGAGACTGGAGTTCCGTTCAACGATGCCGTGTGGTCGGCTGGTGGTAGACTCTTTGCCCTGAGTGGATCTCACCTGCATAAGTACATGGTCAATGGTCAAAGACTGGTTGCGGCGGGCGCTATCGAACTGCAGGGTGGAGATCCCATTCGTTTACTGGCAACGGACTCGCAAGCCTGTTGTGTGATTCACCGGAGCGGCCTTGTTGAACGGTTCGCATAGAGTCTGAGCCGAGCTCTGCGAGAGCCCACGAGAATTGCGATCGCTACTCCGCGTGTAAGGCGGGTTGAAGCCTAGAATCCAATGCTCATGAATCCGTTGCAGGTGCGTCTTCGGCGACCGAAGATTCTTCCTCCGCAGGGGCGCGGACCACGGCAATCAATTGATCGTCATCGTCGATATTCATCACGCGAACCCCCTGGGTATTCCGGCCGATGATGCTGATATCGGCCGCGGCGATTCTTTGAATCTTTCCTTTGGCAGTCATCAAGAAGACTTCATCGTCATCGCTGACGCGTGCGATCCCCACGACACTACCGTTGCGGTTTGAGGTCCGAATATCGCGAAGGCCTTTTCCGCCTCGGTTCTGGGTCCTGTAACGTGCACCGGAGGCAGCTGAGTCTTCGTCGTCACCTTCTTCGCCATCATTGGCATTGGGACCGAAGAACGTGCGTTTTCCGTAGCCATTTTCGCACATGGTAAGTAGCGTGCCACCCGGATCCGCCTTC
>JBCCKZ010000465.1:0-5081 GCA_039027135.1 Planctomycetota bacterium | reverse complement strand
CAGTCACGCCATCTGATTTGGCCACGACAATCTTCACCTTGATGGGCATCGATCCCTCGCAAGAACTGCAGACCCGCGACGGACGCCCCGTTCGCGTCGCTCCGGATGGAGCGAAAGTCATTCGTGCGTTATTTGGTTAGTCGATGCGAACGCTCTTTCTGACGCTGGCTCTGTTGGTCTCGTTCCTGGAAGCCTACGAGCCTCCCATCACAGCAGTCGCCTTCGACCCAAAAGGCGATCAAGTTGTTGCGGCAAGCCAGAAAGGCTTGCAAGTCTATAGCTGGCCCGAGCTAAAACCTAAACAAGAGATCGACGTTCCGATCGTCAATCTTCATGCGGTTGCTTTCTCCCCAAACGGAACCCGTCTTGTTGTCGCTGGCGGCTATCCATCGGAACACGGATCGCTATCGGTTTTGTCGTGGCCCGAACTCGAGATGATCGCGTCGCTTCGTGGACACGATGACTCGATACGCGCGGTAACGTGGGTCGATGATTCGAGCTTCGTTTCTGCCAGTATGGATCGAAACATTCAGGTATGGGATGCAGTCGACGGGGTAGTCACAAGAACACTCGAGGGTCACTCGCGAGGCATCAACGCAGCCTGCATCTTGCAAGATAAGAAAACACTTATGACCTCGGGAATCGATCAGTCCGTGCGTGTTTGGGACGTCGAAAGCGGCAAGCTGCTGCGCAGCCTGAACCAGCACACCGCATCCGTGAACGCATTGGCAATTCGTCCATCAACCGAAGGACTACCAATTCTGGCTTCGGCAGCCGCTGATCGAACCATTCGATTTTGGCAACCAACGATCGGTCGGATGATGCGTTACATTCGCCTTGATGCCAAACCACTCGATGTCACCTGGCTGAGCGATGGAGTAAGAATCGCGGCATCCTGCGACGATGGTCGCATAAGGATCGTCGATTGGCAGCAGCTCAAGGTGGTCGAGACGATACCGGCAATTGAAGGCTGGGCCTACGCGATCGCAGCTCATCCTTTTGACGAGAGCTGCGTCGTCTCCGGAGAGTCTTCGACCATTCAAAGACTGCCATTGACTATGGCAACTGCTGAGCCTTGAACCGGATGTGAGCGAAGCGAACGAAGGTTTTGGGCAAATCACCCAAACACCTATACCTGATCTTTCTCCGTGTGCCAGCGAATCAACTTTTCCCACTGCCTTTGCAGCTTCACCTTATCTGGCCAAGGCCCACGTGTGATAGTACTCCGCTATTGCTCGTACTCGTCAACGCTGCCACAAGTGCAAACCAAGTTTCGATCACCATACGTATTATCAATTCGACCTACGGCTGGCCAAAACTTGGAGTCCTTGAGGTAAGGCAAAGGCCAAGCGGCCTGGCTTCGTGGGTAGGCGTGACCCCAATCGTCAGCTGTCACACACTCAGCGGTATGCGGCGAATGCACCAGAGGATTGTCATCGCCGGGAAGCTCACCGGATTCGACTTGTCGGATCTCGTCTCTAATCGAAAGCATCGCGTCACAGAAACGATCAAGCTCGGCCTTCGATTCGCTTTCAGTCGGTTCGATCATGAGCGTTCCGGGCACAGGCCAACTCATCGTTGGACCATGGAAACCGTAGTCCATTAAGCGCTTGGCGATGTCATCAATCTTAATGCCAGTCGACTTCTCAAAAGGCCTGCAGTCGACAATGAATTCGTGGGCCACCAATCCTTGTTGGTCAGTGTAAAGGATGTCGAAGTCTTCACCTAATCGCTTGGCCATGTAATTGGCATTGAGAATCGCAAGCTGCGTTGCCTTCTTCAAGCCCTCGCTGCCCATCATTGCAATGTAGACATATGAAATTGCCAAGATTGACGCACTTCCGTATGGCGCCGCCGAGACGGGCCCAATTGAGAATTCACCAGCCGTATCGGGGCGAGCGACGGGGTGGCCCGGGAGAAATGGCGTCAAGTGCTCGGCGACGCCGATGGGCCCCATGCCAGGACCGCCGCCACCGTGTGGGATGCAGAAAGTCTTGTGCAAATTAAGGTGACAGACATCAGCGCCACAAGCTGCCGGCGAGGTCAGCCCCACCTGAGCATTCATGTTCGCACCATCCATGTAAACCTGACCACCGTGTCGGTGAACAATATCGCAAGCTTCCTGAACGGTTTCCTCGAACACGCCGTGCGTCGATGGATAGGTGATCATCAATGCAGCAAGCGTGTCGGCGTATTGCTCGGCTTTTGACGCGAGATCTTGCAAATCAATCTCGCCATCTCCGGTGCATTTGATGGAAACGACCTTCATTCCCGCCATAACAGCGGAAGCCGGGTTGGTACCGTGAGCTGATGATGGAATCAAACAAATATTGCGATGCTCGGAACCCTCATTGAGAGAAGTCTGGTGGGCATGATAGGCCGCAATCACCATCAGACCCGCGTACTCACCTTGGGCACCCGCGTTGGGCTGAAGACTAATCGAATCAAATCCCGTCACTTCGCAAAGCCATCGCTCCAACTCACGGAACATGTGGGTGTAGCCGCGCCACTGGATATCCGGTGCGTAAGGATGAATGTCGCCAAACTCTGGCCAAGTGACCGGTATCATCTCGCTGGTCGAGTTCAACTTCATCGTGCATGACCCAAGCGGTATCATCGAGTGAGTTAGCGAAAGGTCTCGATTCATCAAGCGATAGATGTATCTGAGCATCTCGGTTTCGCTGTGGTAACGATTGAAGACATCAGCTTCAAGAATCTTGTCCTGACGCTCAAATTCGCCCAGCTCGCCTCGGACCGAAGACTCAAATTCATCAAGCAAAGAGTGGATATCGAATCCAGTGAAATGCCCGAAATTGAAAGCGGCGAGCAGATCAGCGATGAGTGCGTCGTCAACAGTTTCATCGAGCGTGACACCTAAGGTTCCGTCTTCATACTCTCGAAGGTTGATTTGCCGTTCGTGAGCCGCATCGGCAATCTGACGTGCGGCATGGGTTCGTCCTCGGCCTAACTTGATTCGGATCGTATCAAACACGGGACCTTCACCTATGACCGTGTGGCCGAGCCGTTCAATTCCGACGGTTAGCGCGCCCGTGTACCGCCGGACTCGATTCGCGATTTTGCGAAGTCCGTCGGGACCGTGATAAGCCGCATAGAACGAGCTAATAATGGCAAGCAGTGCTTGAGCCGTGCAAATATTGCTCGTCGCTTTGTCGCGCCGAATGTGCTGCTCGCGGGTCTGGATCGCCATGCGAAGTGCTGGCTTACCATGCGAATCGCGACTGACACCAATCAACCTTCCCGGAAGTTTTCGGGCATGTTTCTCGTGGGTGCTTATGAAGGCGGCATGAGGGCCACCGAGTCCCATCGGCACACCAAACCGCTGAGCTGAACCGACACAAACATCGGCCCCCCATTCGCCCGGACTACGGAGCAGCACGAGCGACAACAAATCAGCGGCTGCAACGACGGTAACTCCATTCTCATGAGACCGCTTGGCGAGATTCTCGTAGTCGCAAACGTTACCATCGGTTGTGGGATACTGAACCATCACGCCAGCGATTGCGGGATCCGTTACGTCAAAATCAGCGACGGACTCGACCACGAGTTCGATGCCCAAACCTCCGGCCCGCGTTTGCATCACAGCGATCGTTTGAGGATGGCAGTCGTCGGCCACAAGGAACTTGGATCGTCCTCGGCTAGCAATGCCCATCGTCATGCTCATCGCTTCGGCCGCCGCCGTCGCCTCATCAAGCAAGCTCGCGCCAGCGAGGGGCAACCCCGTCAAATCTGAGACCATCGTCTGGAAGTTGAGAAGTGCCTCCAAGCGACCTTGGGCGATCTCGGCTTGGTAAGGCGTGTACTGGGTGTACCAGCCCGGGTTCTCGAGGACATTCCTTAGGATGACCGGTGGCGTCACCGTGTGGGTGTACCCCATACCAATACAAGAACGATAAACCTTGTTCTTATCTGCGATGAATCGAAGAGCCTGCAGAAACTCTCGTTCACCGCGTGCGGCGGGAATATCCAGTGGTTGCTCCAGCTGGATCGCCTTCGGCACCGTTGCATCGGTCAAACTTTCGAGCGTTTCAAAACCAACCGCATTGAGCATTTCCTCGATTTGCTGAGGCTGACTCCCCAGGTGTCGACGGATGAATCCGTCGACGAAAGCAAGACGCTCATCTTCCATGGGGGCCGCCTGGCTCCCGGAAACGTCCCTGCGAGAAGATGGGGTAGAAGAATTCGACGAAACGATGCTCATGACGATCCAATTGAAAGCACACGAAAGGGCGGGGAGACCGTGAAACTGACCCCGCGGCAAAATGTGAACCGTGCCGCGGAGTGGACGACCAACCAATTGCTGTCAATTTAAAATAGTCACTCAGATTGCAAGCCCCAATTAGCGATACAAATCTGCTCCAATGCCGAATTGATTCCCAAAATAACGATCTCGATAAAGAGGACGGGAGGAAATTGGCCGATTGCCTACGGATTGGAACCGGCTCGCCGAAAAAGAAGGAATCCCTACGACTGAGCCGCCGTAGTACTTTTGAACCGCCAGCCCCTGTCGGGGCAGCGGAGCCGACAGTGACGAATAGTTGCCCGTGGGACAAAATCCCGGCGAATTGAAACCACCTGCCGGAATGGCCGCTGGGTAGCCACCACTGAATACCTGCTGTATTTCGAGCTGTACGAGGCGGAATTGGTAGTCCACAACTTGCCACAGTTGAGCGAGTTGAGCGTAGGTGATCGGGCAGGGCTGAATCGCCGAAGGCCCAAAGAAAACGGCTGAAGTTTGGGCGTGAACAACCTGCGCTTCCTGAAATCTCTGGATCAGGCGATCCGTTCTCGTCCACCGACGGCCAGCGTCCCTCAGTCGCCCCGAGGCGTCTTCGAGGGCATCAGCCAATCGCTCGTAGGGGCCTTCATAGTGACGAGAACGGAATACAGCTCTTTCGAAGTCCTTAACGGCTTCACGATAGTTCCGAGTCACGATTTCTATGGGAGCATCCGTGCCCGCCAATGCATTGCCGGGCATGCCAATACTGAAAAGACCGAAGAATGTTGCTGCGATCGCGAGCTTGAGTGTGTTGGCTGTCTTGAACATGGAAGGGCCTCCCGTG
>JBCCKZ010000464.1:0-5085 GCA_039027135.1 Planctomycetota bacterium | reverse complement strand
GAGAAGGATCTCAAGCAAGAGTTGCTTGTCGGAAAGAACATCGGCGGACGTAATTACCGGGTGCACTTGGATGGTTATGACCAAAGCGACTTACTGCTGAAGCAGGGCAAGACGAAGCGAAAGGATTTTTATTATTTCACAGAAACCACGTTTCACGGCTTGCGATACGGCAACTGGAAACTGCTATTTGTCGACCAAGAGGAGTGGTTCCGATCCGAACAGGTTCCGTTGACTTCACCATACATCATCAACTTAAAACAAGATCCATTTGAGCGTCTCATCCATGCTCGTGGCTACGACGAATGGGCAGAAAACCGGAGTTGGTTGTTTGGTCCGGCAGGAGCGCAGATTTCTAAATTTGTTGGCAGCTTCAAGAAGTTTCCTCCGAGCCAAAAAAGCATGACCGTACAGGTTTCCAACATAAGTAAAGCAATCAATTCTCAAGTACCGAGCCGTTGACATATGAAGTGATGAAGAAAGGAACTCACTTCGACAGCAAAGATGCAAACATCAGTTTTATTGCTATGAGCAAACCAATGTTAAGAGCAATCATCTGTAGCCTATTGATAGTTTCACGGATGTCCACGTTCGGGGTGGCCCAATCGCAACTGCCACCTCCTGATCCCAATTTCAATGGCAGGATCGGCAAGACCTATAAGGACTCAACGCCGGACTTCCCGCAGGTTGTGGAGGCACCTGAAGACGCCCCCAGTGTTGTCGTTGTCTTGTTGGATGATGTTGGGTTCGGTCAGCCGGGAACGTTTGGCGGACCCGTACCAACGCCGAATCTCGATCGACTGGCTCAACGAGGCCTCAGGTACAACCGCTTTCACACGACCGGGATTTGTTCGCCGACTCGTGCCGCATTGCTAACTGGTCGAAATCATCACACCGCAGCGTTCGGCACAATCACCGAATTGTCGACTGGATATCCCGGTTATCACAGCGTTTTGCCTAGAGCGACCGCCACCGTCGCGAGGATTTTGCACGACAATGGCTATAGCACCAGCATGTTTGGAAAGAACCACAACACACCCGATTGGGAAACCAATCCAGTCGGGCCTTTTGACCGTTGGCCAACGGGACTGGGCTTTGACTTTTTCTACGGCTTTCATGGTGGTGAAACGAGTCAATGGGAGCCTCAGCTCTATCGGAACACAACACCAATTGAACCTGAAAAGACCGCGGCGGAAGGTTACCACCTGACCGAAGACATGGTGGACCAGGCGATCACTTGGATGAGTGTGCAGCAATCGATCGCGCCTAACAAGCCGTTCTTTTTGTACTTCGCTCCTGGGGCAGCTCACGCACCTTTGCACGTGCCACCCGAGTGGATCGATCGCTTTAAAGGAAAGTTCGACGAGGGCTGGGACGAAGTACGCGAAGATACGCTGAGAAGGCAGAAGGAACTTGGTGTCGTGCCTAGGTATACGTTACTCACGCCACGACCAAAAGAGATCGAGGCTTGGGAGTCTCTTAGCGACGATGCGAAGAAACTCTACTCTCGCCACATGGAAGTCTTTGCAGGATTTCTTGCGCACACTGACTATCACATTGGTCGTCTGTTGGATGCTGTCCAGAACCTACCGGGGGCGGACAACACAATCGTGATCTATGTGACGGGGGATAATGGCCCCAGTGCGGAAGGTAGCTTGACTGGGACGCTGAATAACATGATGACCCAAAGTGGCTTCCCTGACAGTGTGGAAGGACAACTTGCCAAAATCGAAGAGATTGGTGGGCCGCTACATGAGAATCACTATCCGGTTGGATGGTCCTGGGCTGGGTCGGCACCATTTCAGTGGATGAAACGCGTGCCTTCGCACTTTGGAGGCACTCGAAACGGAATGGTCATTTCCTGGCCCGCACGAATTAAGGATATGGGTGGTCTTAGGAATCAGTTCCACCACGTCATCGATATCGCTCCAACGATTTTAGAAGCGGCGAATATTCTAATGCCCAATAAAGTGGACGGAATCGAGCAAGTGCCCATGGCTGGCGTCTCGCTCGACTACTCTTTCGACGAAGCCAATACACCAGGCCGGCGCAAGACACAGTACTTTGAAACCGGCGGACATCGCGCTTTGTACCATGATGGCTGGGTCGCCAGTTCATTCCATGGAGTTCCCTGGCAACTATCGGGTTCAATTGGATTCAGCAATAACACTTGGCATCTGTACCACATTGACAAGGACTTCTCGCAGGCGAACGACCTAGCTACTGAACACCCAGAGAAACTCCAAGCTCTCCAATTAATCTTCGATGAGGAGGCGGAAAAGTTTGGCGTTTACCCGCTTGATGATCGCTTCATTGAGCGAGCTGTTGCCAAACGCCCATCCGTTGTAGCCGGACGCACCAAGTTTAGTTACTCGGCGGGAACCGTTCGTATTCCCGAAGGCAGTGCTCCCCCCGTCTACCAGCGTTCTCACAGCATAAAGGCAGACCTGAAGATTCCTAAAGATGGTGCGGAAGGGGTCATCGTCGCCTGCGGTGGTACTTCAGCAGGCTACTCGCTGTACATCAAAGATGGCAGGCTGCACTACGACTACAACTTCTTCGGTAAAGCGATTTACCACGCTGAATCAGAAGGCTTGCTGCCAAGTGGCGATCTCACCGTGGAAATGCGATACAAGCAAAGCCCTTTTGTGCCATTTGTCGACGCAACAGGGGGCTCGGTCGAGCTATTCATTAACCGTGAGCCAGTCGGCAGAGGCGAAGTGAAGAGGGTCGCTCCAGTTCGCTTCTCTGCTACAGAAACAATGGACATCGGTAAAGACCTAGGTGCGACGGTAACACCTGCCTACCGGGACCGGGCACCTTTTGCATTCACCGGTGTGATCAAGGCAGTCACAATCGAAATCTCGTCGACGCAATCGATAGTTGATCAGCAACAGCCGTGAGCGAAGAACGGTTGCAGGAAAGATGAAGGCTCATGCCGCAACGTTAAAAGAATCCCGCCGAAGGAATTCGGGTTAGAGATGTGGACGCTGGACATCGCAGCATCACAGAATCCGGTCTTAGAATGTTGAGTGACAAAAAGGACAAAGTTATGCAACACCTATTGTGCAACTGGGGTTTTATCGGCGTATTCGTTTGGATCGGGTTAGCTTTGCAAACGGCTTGTGCTCAGGAGAAAGATCCGATGGATCTCACTGTTCGCAGCGCTGAGCATCTCGAGCCGACCATTCCTCGCCCCGAACAGGAAGCCGAAGCAAAGAGAAAGCTAGCAGCACTTAAGGAAAAGCATGGTCGACGTCCGAACGTCCTTATCTTGCTTGTCGACGATATGGGCTGGGGAGATCCAGGCTGCTACGGTGGTGGCGCGGCGATCGGAGCTCCCACCCCAAATATCGATGCTCTGGCGGCGAGTGGACTGCGATTGACTTCATGCTACTCACAACCAACTTGTACTCCCACGAGAGCGGCGATCCAAACAGGGCGGATCCCGTTTCGAAGTGGACTCACTCGACCACTCCTTTCCGGCGAGAATCCAACGGTTAGCCCTTGGGCAGAAGAAAGAACAGCCGCCTCACTACTCTCGAGCAATGGCTATCGCACCGCCCTTGCCGGCAAGTGGCATCTGGGGGAAATGGAAGGAACGCAACCGCATCAAGTTGGCTTCGATGAGTATTACGGAATTCTATCAGTGGTAAGCGAGTTTTCGCAGTTCCTTGACGATCGCCTCTACCCGGATTTGGTCTTGAAAAAGGATCGTCTTGCCAAAGCCTCCGCTTCGACGAACATGGCAATCACACAGGGACGAAAAGGAGAAGCAACTCGGAATGCGAAAGAACTGAAGTCGCTTTCAGACCTCGCCAACTTGGACCAGGACTTTGCAGATTTTTCTGAGGATTTCATTCGACGTGCGGTCGATGATGAGAAGCCTTTCTACCTAATCCACAATTTTTCTCGCCTGCACAACGACAATTATTTGAACAGTAACTACCAGGCGAAGAGCCCGGCAGCCCTTCCATACCGCGATGGGACAATTGAAGTGGATGACATTGTTGGACGGCTTCTGAACGTGCTCAGAGAAACCGGACAACTTGAGAACACTCTCGTTTTTCTGACGTCTGACAATGGTGCCAATGAGGACACTTGGCCTGATTCGGGGCACCATCCATGGCGTGGCGGTAAAGGAACGACGTGGGAAGGAGGAGTGCGCGTTGCTGGAATAGCTTCGTGGCCGGGTATGATCGAGGAAGGTAGGGTCAGCGATGGTTTGTTCGATCTGTGCGACCTGTTCAACACTTCGCTAGGCGTCGCTGGGATTCACGATTCCATCCCAACGGAACGTTACATCGACGGCATCGACCAAACATCTTTCCTACTATCCGATGAAGGTGAATCAATGCGTCAAACGGTGTTCATGTATTCTGAAACAACACTGTGTGCCCTCCGATGGATGGAATACAAGATTCACTTCAAGATCTTCCAAACGGCTCAGCCAAGGCAAAACTTAGACGAGTCAACGCTTGTCGGCGTAGGGATGTCGCCTTGGGTATACAACCTCTATGCTGATCCCAAAGAACAACGAAGTAGCGGCCACCGCTACTTTGAATGGGGCCTCCCGCGTGTGATCGGCATCGTAAAGAATCACGCAGAAACTGTTACAAAATATCCGCCAAAAGATATTGGCCTAGGAGTACCAGGTCGGTAGGCACCCGACCGGTTTACCTTGACGGAAGGAATGATTCGAGGCCGACTACTTCGGGATGTTTCGATGTGGCTTCCGAATGACCTGGACGATATCGATCCGTATTTGGACTGACCGTCGTTAGAGCACCTTTTGAAATACTAAGACCGATGCAAGCTATTTGAAGACTGAATTCGCCGCGGTTGGACAAGCCTAAATCGGCAAGCTTTTTGCCTTCGACGCTTCGGTAGGATTCACCTCCATCTCGATGAATCTGCTCGTGCCAACTTCGGGCGATGCAAGCGCTTCAGATTCGGTACTGACAGAAGTCGCATCGGTGCAGTCATCGATGCTTTAACTTGGGCCACCGCCGCATGGTGCCACCCATCATCTATATTGTCCGATTCAGTCAAAACCAGTCCGTTTCTCGGCTGGATTGCCGCGGGAAT
>JBCCKZ010000463.1:0-5087 GCA_039027135.1 Planctomycetota bacterium | reverse complement strand
TCGCAAAGGCGTTCTCGTTAATTCAAGCCGGTACAAGTGGAAGCGTCTTGACCGCGACACTTCTCGTCGAGACTGTGACGCCACACGGGGACTTCTTTGTTTTCGACGAAGCTTCCGTTATGGGTGATAATGCAGGAACGTTCTTGGCATTTTTTAGTCCATTCGTTTCTTTCGAAGTCCCGGCCGGTTTTCAGCCGGGCGATATCATCTCGCCGCGACCTGATGTGATCTTCCCAGAGTTCACGGTAGACGAAGTATTCGGTGAAGCATTCGCCGATGGGCCTGTCACAATCAGTACATTTGAAAACGGTGAAAGACTGGCTTTCGTAGAACTGGTTGCAATTCCAGAACCAAGTTCAGGCATCTTCTTCGCTCTTATGTGTTTCTCTTCCTTGGGCTTTGCCTCTCGTCGCAAACGACAGGCATGCTTCGGAGAGCTGAAAAGGGGAAGTATCCAATGCTACCTAGGAATTGATAAGTTCTCACGTCGGTAAGTCGTATGGTATAGACGTCAACAATGCGTTGATGCTCTTTAGGCTGGCCTATTGCTCCACCTTCAATTCAGAGCCGTAGTAGTAAACCGACTTTGGCTTGGTGTCGAGCAAGCGTTGAATGATCTCTTGAGTAAAGCCACTTCCCAGAATCCTGAACTCTTCTTTCGCTCCGAAGTCAAAAAGGCTGCGACTTCCCCCCACCCAAAAACGTGTGGGCGTTCGAGCTGACAACTTGCATTGATCTAGCCCTTCCGAATCGAACAGAAAAATACGATCCAAACTTGGATTCTTTGACGTATCTAACGTTCGGATTAGCTGTGCCGAACAACGCAACTCAACTAGACGAGGTGTCATCGCAAGGAGAAGGCCAAGCTGGCGATCATTCACAGTCATCTTCTCCAGGTCCAGCCGCTGGATGAATTTGAGACCGGCTAATTGGTCCTTTTGAGCCTCGTCGGATATGCCTAGTGAACATCCAACCATTTTTAGTTCTTCCAAACGTAGATCTTCGTTGATGGGCTCAAGCAGACTTTTGTTCACCTGAACGTTTACAAGCTGAAGCTTGCCTGTCACCAGTGAATTCCAGTTAAAACTAGACTTCTCACCGATCTCCTGTGATGGTTGATTTCCATCTGCCCCCAAGACTTTCAGGTCGAGCGCTGAGACATCTTCGCTCAGTGAAACGCGATTGATGGCTTGGTCCCAGACAACCAATTCAGCTAGTTGGCTGCCAGATGAAATATCGATGTGCTCGAAAGCGCCGTGGAAGCTAGCGTGGTATAGGTTCGAACAACGTTTGAGTAAGACGGTCGTATCGGGTGAGCTGGAAGAGATGCTCAATCTTTCAAGGTCGGGGCAGTCTCCCAAATTCAAGACTCCTGACTTTGCAGTGGTCTCGATAGTCAACTCAACGAGACTGGTTGGCAGTTTCGGAACTAATACAGGGTCAATGTTTGTGAGCACCAGCCGCTTCACGTTGGATGAACTCAAGAAGGATAAGTCAAACTGCCCGGCATTGATCGATACATCCGTAAGGAACGGAGTCCCCGCAAAACGGATACGCTTACCGCTTGATGTCTCACCCGTGTAGTCGAACTTGGTTAGGTTGTGAGACTGCGTTACCTTTTCGAGGACCGGTCGAGGTATCCGTATATCCGATGAAGCCGTGAATGAGACCGTATCAGAAAACTGGTCGATTGGTTTAAGGTAACGTCGCAGACGACGGTCTGCTTCCTCGGGATCTTCTAGACGGCGTCTTGATATAGGGAGCACGTAGGCCATCTCTCGGTGACAGTGCCATGGGAGGGCTTTTTGCAGGTGTTCTGGAAACCATTCCCAATACAACCGGTGAACCAATGGAGGAGTCCTATGCATCTCTCTAGGTTCCAAATCAAAGTGGCTCCATATATACAGCCAGCTGCCTCTTCCGGCTCTTTGTTGATGGTGTTGATAGACCAAGCCCGCCACAAGAAAGATTGAAATGATCACAGGTGCAAATGCCATGATCCATCCGGTAAGACGTCGGATGAGATGTACATCTTTGTTGCGAGTGTTCTTAAACGCCCAACCAAAGGCTCGTGACCATGCTGTGCTCGCCGCGATCAGAGTCGCAGTCGACAACATGGCGACCACTAGATTGAAAAATATCCAGTGATAGCCAAGCCACTGTGTTTCCACGTCGGGTAAACCTACTTCCTTCTTGAAGACAAACGGCCATCCGTAGTCCAATGCCGTCACCTTTTTGGTGGAAACCCCATAGGGCCACACAGCATTGCAAATGAAGAAACCAAGTACTGACATTGAGATCGTCAAAGTGGGAATCCAGGAGCGCCTTGGACGACTCGCGTTTTGCGCGTGCTTGATCTTTCCTCCTGCAAAACGCAGACCGCAGCGGCGCATGATGACCACGAATACATGACTGAAGATGACCGCGCTGAACACTCTCCAAAGTACTGCGGTAGGGATTTTTCCCTTGACGTACTGGCTGATACCGTCATCCGTTTGCAAACAGTACCACGCGACGGCAATCATGATGGAGCCACCGATAACTAGCGATACCAACAGGCTTGTGAGCCATTGCCTTAATCTAAGTCCATCGGCTTTGTCTGCGGTCCAACGAAAAACACTGATGGTGATGATGAGTAGTGGGAAGACCTCAACCAGTTGTCCAAGTAGAGGCGTTTTCCATCGCGGGCTGCAGATCGCTTTCAAATAGCCATCAAGCGAAAGAGTCTCGGCAGCGAACGCGATCTTCGCGGCAAAGGCGACAGATACTGTCAGCATTGCGATGTCGAAGATACTTGCTCGCGATTCACTTGCCGACATCGTTTGAGCACCGTCGTCGCGAATATTGACGAGTCTCCATCGAAATACCAGCCGAAGCGCTAGCACGACCGCAGACGATGCAAACAGAGGGAAGATCTCGCTTGCGACTAGAGCAAGATTGTCAGCACTTCGACTCTGGCCGAAGAGATCAGCATCCACAGCGATCGGACTCAAACTCAAGATAGCGGCGACGATGGCTGCGAAGAATGATGTGATCGTACGGGGTGAACGCCACCACAGCCACAATGCCAAGAACGTCAAAGCAATCGACGTGAAACCAAAAGCGGCAAAAATGCAGATCAGAGAAAGAGGTGCGTAACTGAGGACGAGCCTTTGTGGGATTCTCATGCTTCTCTTGTGATCACGCTGTTGCACATGGATACTGATCTAGTGTCGGACCATCAATGTAACGAAATCATATCGCTCTTAGGGTGCGTGAAGTGTGTCGTCGATCGGTCGGGGGTGGTCGCTTCGACGACAGCGGCGATTGCGAACACAAGATTGCCTTCTCAGACCCGAGCAAAAAATGGTCAACACGCTGAAAAGCTTGCGTCGGCTCGATGGAACTTGGCTGAGTAGGCGAAATCAATAAGACTCAAAACTCGAAAAACAGTCAATCTTCTTTCGAAGCCAAACTTCAGCAGCCCGAGAATGAGCGGATCGAACCAAGAGCCTATCTGAGAACCTCAGCCGAAGCTCGCTCGCGTCCGGTTTCGGCAGGCACCGCGGGCCAGCCCCGTCGGCGGATAGGTATTCGGATAGACTCCAAATTCGCATCTTATCGGCCATGGTGCCGAAGATCACATGTATAGAAACACCATCCGGTCAACTGATCCTCCATTGCCTATATTGGATGCATGCAGGGCTCGATACCAAGGCCATACTTCAGAGGATTTTTGCAACCATGCCAGCCAAGCAACCGAGAACAGAAATTGAACTGATTGTGAGTATCGGTACGCTCACGATTTCGCTCATTGGGTTTTTCCTCAACTGGAATGAAATCCGGTGGTTGGGTTCCTTTGCCCCGCTGTTGTTCATCCCTCTATTCCTTGCCTCGGTTTATTCGCTGTTGAATTGGTTTGGTTTTGAGTGGAAGCTAGAGCATTTTCATTTTTCTTATGCGATGTAGCCTGAGTTTCGAAAGCAGTTCAGGCAATCTTCGGCAGCGACGGAATCAATTGCTTTGGCGATGGCGTCGTAGAGTTTCTGTTCGGTGCGAACCGCTGCTCTTCGTAGATGCGTCTTGATCTTCGAAAAGATCTGCTCGATCGGGTTGAGATCCGGCGAGTAGGGCGGCAGAAACCATACTTCTGCGCCGGTCTGTCTTATCTTCTCGAGAACCGATGCGGTCTTATGACTCGACAGGTTGTCCATCACAAGGATGTCGCCCGGACGCAGTGCCGGGGCAAGAAGCCAATCGACGAACTCCTCAAAAACCCAGGAGTTGGTCGGCCCGTTTGTGATCATCGATGCCCGACTGCCATGACAATCAATCGCATGAATCAGCGTGGTGGTTTCCCAGTGACCATGCGGCACATCATCTTCGACCCGCTGGCACTTCGGTCCCCAACCATACAACCGAGTCATATTCGTTTTTGCGCCAGTTTCGTCGAGAAAGACCAGCTTCTCGATGTCGAGCCGCTTCTGTTGTCGCTTCCATTGGTCTCGCTTCTGACGAACATCATCGCGACACTGCTCAGTTGCCCGCAGTGTTTTTTTTGAAAGAGTGACCAAGCCGTCGAGCTTCGTTCCAGACCGTCTGGATCGTGCAGTCCATTCGAAGTTTTTGACGCAACTGCTCGAGCGTCCATGATGGGTTCTCGAGGATTAGCTGATCAAGCTTCTTGCTCTGTTTTTCGCTGAACGCTCGTTTGCGGCCGCAGTGATGAGTTTGAGGCTTGAGTGTTCCCAAGTCCCGCCACTGGTATTTGAGTTTTTGAACGACCTTGTAGCTGACCGAAAACCGCTCGGCGATCTTTGGCATGCTCTCCTTGCCCTCTAGAACCGCAGCAAGGATTCGCTCACGCAAATCCATGTCCAAAGCTTTCATCAGACGCACCTCCCTGTTGGCGAAAACGTCAATCTAACCGATCTCGACAAACGCACCTACATCAATTTTTCAAGTGCTCTAAGCCAATGAGGCTGATGTCGAAGGTTAAATCGAAATCGCTAAGTGCAATGGGTCGAATTAGGTTTGGTGAGCCGGGGAACATCCCAAACCCACCACCGACACCGCTGAATGCTGAACCCGCTGAACTAGTGATATCG
>JBCCKZ010000462.1:0-5097 GCA_039027135.1 Planctomycetota bacterium | reverse complement strand
TGAGGCGTTCAGCAACAATGCAACGGTTGGATACAACTTGGTGGTCGGTCCCAAAGGGAGCCCGCTACAACTGACACTAAATTCGGTCTACTACCTCAGTCAGCCTATCGAGAATCTTCCGTTTGAGACTTACATGGAGTTTTTTTCGGCGGATGAGAGAGCTGCTATGGTCCGGCAATACGGTGGCGATCCGTCCGCTGGAGATCGAGATGGCAAGTACTCAGCGTTTGTTGCGGGTGGGTATGCCATCCCCTTGGCACTGGGGGATTACTTCGGTGAGTTTCGAGTTGTCGGTACAACGCCGGACTTCTTTAAGAACTTGCGTTATGGACCAACGCTAGAAAGAGAGTTCGTCATGCGTGATGGGCGATCTTTTGAGACGTACACGGCTGAGAATGGTTTGTTCGAAGCGGTTCTTGGCAGTCGTGTTGCTGCTGAAATGAACATGAAAGTTGGTGACGACATGTACCCCACGCACGGTGATCCGGAAGGCAAGGGGCATGCTGAATCGTTCAAAATCGTTGGGGTCATGGCTCCAACGGGAACGCCTAATGACCGAGCCGCGTTCGTAAACTTGGAGGGGTTCTATCTAATGGAAAATCATGCCAAGCCTCTCGAAGAGAATTTTGAGATTACCCCACCAAGCGAACCCATCGGTGGTGGCGATGGCCCCAAGCCTCTAAGTATTCCCGAGAGAGAAGTTACCTCGATTCTTGTTCGCAATGGCAGTCTCATGATGGCTCCGATCATGCAAAATACGATCAATGAGTCGCTTCAGGCCCAGGCCGCGGCGCCCGTTGGTGTCATCACGCGGATGCTCAATCAGTTCGTGGGGCCTCTCATGTGGGTGCTTTTGGTCATCACTCTGATTACCTGTGTTGTTGCCGCGGTAGGTGTCCTAGTCGCAATCTACAACTCAATGAATGATCGACGTCGAGACATTGCTGTGATGCGAGCTCTCGGGGCGCGTCGCGACACGGTGACGACCGTCATTGTGCTAGAAAGTCTGATGGTTGCGGTCATCGGCGGTTTCTTTGGATGGGTTCTTGCACATTTGGGACTCCACTTTTTTGGGGGACCCATTGAGGAGCAGACGGGAGTCCAAGTTGGATTTTTGAGCGTTCATCCTTGGGAAGGGGTGATTGTTGGCGTTGTGTTAGCCCTCGCTACCTTTGCGGCATTGCTCCCAGCGGCCGCAGCTTACCGCACGGATGTCGGAACCAACCTTGCTGGTTAAGACGGGGTAGAATACTCCAGGTGAATTGAGCTTTTGTAGGTCGTACGACGTCCGCGGTGCCAACGGCAGATACCCGAAAGGTCGTCTGCCTCATGGGCTCAACAATTTGATATTTTCAGCCTCTGCTCAAAGCCCCAAGTATGTCGACCGATCGCCAGGATGATGTTGGTATCAATCGTCGTTCCTTTAGCTCCGGTGCACTCGTCGGAGCCGCTTCGTTACTGGCGGCAAAGCCATCTGATGTTCATGCGGCCGAGTCTTCGGTGATTCGTGTCGGGTTGGTCGGATGTGGTGGGCGAGGTACGGGTGCTGCTATCAACGCGATGAGGGCAGATCCTTCAGTTCGAATCGTCGCGCTGGCTGACTTGTTCGATTCTGCGATGCAAAAGTGTCGTAAAGGACTTGGAGAACGCTACGCAGATCAGTTCATTGTCGATGATGATCACTGCTTCGAGGGATTTGAGGGCTACAAAACGCTCCTGCAGTCAGACGTTGATGTTGTTTTGCTTTGCAGCCCACCCTATTACCGACCCGACCATATCGAGGCAAGTGTTGAAGCCGGCAAAGAGATCTTTTGTGAAAAGCCAGTCGCTACCGACGCGGCAGGTGTTACACGAGTTCGTGAAGCCTGCAAGAAAGCCGATGAAAAAAGTTTGAATGTCGTTAGTGGTCTTTGCTGGCGTTATGACCGGGGAATGCAAGAGACAGTCAAACGTGTTCATGATGGCGAGATCGGAACCCTCATCAGCGTTCAGGCAAACTATCTGACCAATCCAATCTGGAAGAAGACCAGAAAGCCCGGCGAGGATGAGCTGATGTATCAATGTCGCAATTGGTACAACTACGCCTGGCTTTCGGGTGATCATATCGTCGAGCAGCATATTCACTCAATCGATAAGGTCCTTTGGTTGCATCGCGATAAGCCGCCTCAAATGGCCTATGGAATGGGGGGGCGAATGAACCGCAGTGATCTTACTGAGGGAGACATCTATGATCACTTCGCCGTGGTGTACGAGTGGCCTGACCAAACTCGGGCTTACACCTACACCCGTCAGATGCGCGGTTGTTTCAACGAGACCAAGGACTTTGCGTTCGGCTCACTCGGCAGAGCAAGCCTGACCGAACATGTGATCGATGGCGTGAGCCCATGGAAGTTTGAAGGCGAGGAGGTGCAAATGCACCAAGCTGAGCAGAACGAGTTCTTTAAAGCGGTGAGGGGCGAACGCGAGCGAATTAACAATGGCGAGTACATGTGCAACAGCACGCTGATGGCGATCCTCGGGCGAGAGGTTTGCTACAGCGGGAAGAAGCTACTTTTCGAAGATGTTGCTCAAAGTGGGCAAAGGCTGGGGCCGGTCGAGCTGGTCGAGGGTGGTGCAGCACCTGATGTGAGAGTCAAGAAGCCAGGACGGTACGATCCGATTTCATAGAGCGTGATTCAGTCGAGGCGACGTCGCACGGCATTCTCTATTCAACAACGCCAGCCGGAATCTCTTCGGTGTCACTCTTCAGTATTGCGGCCGAACCCATGGCCTCGGCGTCAGACTCGATCGAGTAAGGTTCAAATAGCTCAGGCAGGTTGATCGAATTTGGAATCCCATCACCGGCCGGCGGCATGCCAATGATCGCGCCGCCGCAACTGAGTTGCAAGTCGATCGCCCGTTGAAGCGGGTCAAAGCCGATCGCGTACTGCAAACGAACCAGAGCAACGAACCAATCCTGCCTAGCCTTGGCAAGCTTGACGCGGTTTTCGAATGCTTTTGACTCAAGCAGGTTCAAGATATTGAGGTCGATGCTACCTTGCTCGTATGCCACCTCGTAGCGTTTCAATACATCAACCGAAACCAAATAGGCCTCTTCGCTTTGCTCGACAATCAATCGAGCAAGCTCAAGATCATTCCGCTGCGTTTGGATCTCAGCGATGATTTTGTTCCGCTGAAGCCTGAGCTTCTGCTGGGTCTGAGCGATCTTGGCGCGATTGCTTCTGAGCTTTCCAAACGCCTTTCTTCGTTGGATAGGAGTTTCGGCTTCGATGCCGACAAAGAGTGCAAAGATGTCTTTGTTGTTGCTGCTTGTTGCTTGCTCACCGATGTCCTGAGAAATAGCCGAAAGTAGGTCGACTTCAGGCATCAAGTTGTTGCGTGCTAGCTGCTGCTGTACTCCCAAGTCTTGTATCAGCAGCTCGAGCTGCTCTAGTTCGGGACGCTGGCTGATGGCCACCGCGTAATTCTCTTCGATAGGAACATCGATCTGATCAATGGCATCTGGAAACGGGCCAACCCACTGAGTGGGAGGCACAATAGGTTCTCCCGAAGGATCTCGGACGAACAAGCTGAGCTTGACTGCAGCCTGAAGCTGACTTCTTCTCGCCGCCAAGACCGCCGTTCGCCGGCTAGCAATCAGCTGCCGGTTGAGGACAAGATTGACCTCGGCGGTTTTACCGATTTCAACATCGATCTCAAGCTGCCGATTTCGTCTCATCGCGACATCCAGCAGCTCTTCAAAAATGGCAACTTCGATGCCTTTCCCAATCCATTTCCAATAAAGCTCAGCCGCGTCACGGCTGTTGATCAAGATGACTTCACGAAGTAACGGCGTGGTCGCGCGACGTGCAATGGTCGATCGGAATACTTCGACTCGATTCACATCGATCGCCAGTCCGCGTAACAGTGACTGGCGAATCGAGAGGCTCACTTCACCTGCATCCTCGGTTTGCCTCTCGAGATACCACGGAGCGTAAACTCCGCGACCAATTTTGTAGCCGGCTTCGACTGAACCGCCCCACCAGGTGTCTCTCGCAATCGAAATCGAATTGCGGTAGTTCAAGAAATTACCGAGCGGTTGGTGGAGTGACTTCGCCTTCATCTTGTGATCGAAGTTTCCCCAGGCGGCTAGCAGTTCACCGTCGGCCAAGTTGTACTGTTCGGACGCTGCGACAACATCTGGATAAAACCGATAGACACTCGCGATCACGTCCGCAAGAGTCAGCGTGATCTCTGACGGCAGTGTTCGGAGGCTGAGACTGGAACTACCGCTAGAAAAGCTAGTTTCCGCGGTGTCCGTTTCATCCTCGGTCTTGTCTCCAAGACTTGGTTCCTTTGAATCGTTCCCGAGGTAGTCAGAGAGCCGCTCGCTCTGCAAATCCAGATCTTCTCCTGGATTGGCTTTCTTTTCTTCGTCAACTGGGCGCATCGGTTCTGGCATTTTGATGCCATCTGCGGACTTCGAATCAACCGGTTGCGGCAGCTTTAGCGGATCTTTCTCAGGAGCTTCAAGTTGTCCAGCCAGCAGAATTGGGCCAGCCAAACGGACGACAGGTTCAAGCGAACTGCCTGACTCCACGAGCCCCTCGTCGGCGACGCCACCCAAGGTGTCGAAAACCTGTTGCCCTGGGCATGGGGTAGAACCGATCGCCAAGCATGCTGAGGCTCCGGCAAGCCAGTTGATAGCCAGCTTCCTTAAACCTTGGGAAGCTTGACCTTGGTGGGCTTTTCTTCCTTTCCGGATTTTTCTTCGACGCTTTTCGGAAAGCCATTGAGCTGACGCCATATTTCGTAACCCAGACTGACTTCCCGTAACAAGATCCAACCGTTGGCTCGTACACCCTGTCGAAGGTATCGGTCATCGGGCCACTCGGAATCCTGTGGAAAGTGCTGATCTTTGGTCACTACGACCCGGAAGCTGCCCTTTCCGTCATCGGTTGGGAACTTACGGTTTACCCGACCGCCAAAGGTTCCAATGGCGACTGAAGGCCAACCCACGAATTGGACTGCCGGCCATCCTTCGAACTGAAGGCGAACGAAATCGCCCTCCTCGATCAACGGCATGTCGATTCCGCTGATGAGCATCTCGACTGATAG
>JBCCKZ010000461.1:0-5106 GCA_039027135.1 Planctomycetota bacterium | reverse complement strand
GCGAAGATCAGGATAAAGATGAGGCGTGCGGAGTAGGAATTTGTGGTACCCGAGGAGTCGCACGCTCCTCATTCGGCTCACCATCCAACTCGAGATTTCACACTCCCTACTTCACTCTTCAAACTTCCAAATGCCCGCCCGGTCGTTGAAACGTCCGACCTCCCCAGAGGGGAGGTACGTCTCTACCCGGTTACTCGAGACCCATTGGATCAGCCAGCTTTGGCGAGATTTTGGCGTCGAAGACCTTCCAGATAGTCCGAGGCGATGTTGAGCACCTCGCGGTTGTAGAAGTTGTCGTTGTAGACCTCCGCGTCACCGATTTGGGCCTCGATGGCTTCTTCTTCTTCTTCCTTTTGGGCATCCAGCTCGCGACGGCGTGCCAGGAACTTCTCTTCATTGAGAGACACGGAGTTCCTCTCTTTTTGCTCGATGTAGAGCTCGATCTTGCGAAGCATGTCCTTGAACTCATCATCCTGAGCGATCCGGTTCATTGACTTTTCGCGGATTTCATTGAGAAGACCTGGAGGAACCATGTTGTAGAGGATGTGCTTGGCTCGGCTGATCTTGTCGTGAGCCAGAGCGTAGTCGAGATCACCCTCGGCGACGTCCATCTTGGCTGTAATTGAAGGCAACACCACATCGGCAGGCACGCCAAGAAGCTGAGTGCTCTGGCCGTCGGGAAGGTAGAACTGTTGAAGGGTAACCTTGAGAGCACCGTACTTTTCGCGTGGGTTACGGAAGAACTGCTCACTCAAATCCATGAGCGTCTGAACCGTTCCCTTGCCGTGCGTTTGGGGATCGCCTACGACGATGCCACGACGGTAGTCACGGATTGCACCGGCCAGGATTTCGCTGGCACTAGCGGAGAACTTGCTTGTCAAAACAACCAGGGGGCCATTCCAAGCGACACCGGGCTCTTCATCTTGGTACTGCACCGTCGATTCATCACTGTTCTTGACCTGAACGACAGGCCCAGCATCGATAAAGAGTCCCGTCAGGCTGATGGCTTCAGTCAACGAGCCGCCACCATTCTTACTCAAATCAAGGACTACCACTTCGACGTTTCGTTCCTGGAAGTCCTTCAGGATTCGTCTGACGTCGCGTGTGCTACTGCGGCCTTGTCGATTGTTTCGAGCCTGATCCATGTCCAGGTAGAAACTCGGCAGATTGATGTAACCAACCTTTCTCGTGGGGCCTCCCTCGATGGGCGTGTGTTCGATCACGCGTCCGCGGGCAGCCGATTCTTCCAATTCGATTCGCGCGCGAACAATCTTGTATTCAAGGACATCGCCAACGCCGCCTTTGCGGACGCCCAATCTTACGGTTGTGCCAGCTTTGCCTCGGATCAGCTCAACGACGTCGTCAAGTGGCATCTCAACGATGTCAACAACGCTGCCGCTTTCGCCTTGGCCAACATTGACGATAACGTCATCGGTCATCAGCTTGCCATGCTTTGCCGCGGCGCCACCGGGGATCACGCGGGTGATCGTGGTCATGCCATCTTTCTCACGCAGTTGTGCACCGATGCCATCCAGGTTCAGACGCATCGACATCTTGAAGTTTTCAAGCGTCTTGGGCGCCATGTAGGTCGAGTGGGGGTCAAAGCTACTAGTGATCGCCGTCAGATACATCTCCATGAGGTCTTCGGTATCTGTTTTTCGCCAACGACGAGCGTAACGACCATAGCGTCGGCGAAGCGTGTCTTTGGCTTCCTCAATCGACTTGCCCTCATCTTTGAGGTCCAGGAGGGCGTACTTGATCTGGCGACGCCAACGATCCTGTGCGGCCTCAGGTGAGGCTGGGTAGGTCATCTCGTCGGGGTCGATGGTAAGCGATTCATCGCGGTTGAAATCAAAGCCACTGTTAAGCAAGGCTTGTGCGGTTGCGACGCGTTGATCCACGCGTTCGATGAACTTACTGAAGATTCGGATAGCCAGCGACATATCGCCTTCCATGATCCGGTCGTCCAAGGAATTGGCATACCGAGCGAAATCGTCAATGTCTTTCTGATAGAAGTAGAGCTTCAGCGGGTCGAGACTATTGGTGAAAATATCGAGGGCACGTCGGCTGATTGTGTCATTCAGGTCCTGGTTACTGACGTGGAACTTCTGCATCAACAAACCCACGACGGTAGCGATGCGTCGTTCTTGGTCGGTGGGCGGCGTCAAGCGGAAGACGTTTCCGGGCACGTTCTGACCAGCAGCTGCATCCTGGGCAGCAACGTTCCGGGGCAGACACCACTGGGTGCCCGTGATCAGGGTTACCATCAGGGTGGGAAAGAAGATGGATCGAGGGAAAGCCAGGCGATCAGGCATGCTGTGTGTCCTTTGAAAACTGGGCGTCTGCTGAAATCGAAGCGTCTGCTGAATTCCAAGCATATGCCGGGTCGATTCCGCTCGTTTCATCGTAGGCTACCCCTGTAACGTGCGGCAATCTCATTTAATTGAACCCTATTCTATGCGGTAGTTCCGCGTCATCGGGCATCGGTGGAAATTCAACGGATCGGGGGCGCGATCCCTGGGTCTCGAGGAGGGAGGGGATCCGCAAGCATCTCTCTAACCGTGTTTTCCACCTCGGCCGTTAACCCGTAGTGTTCGGCAACGAATCGGCTTGACTCATCAAGACGGGCGATGGGGACCCGTTTTCGCCGTCCTTCAGGGGATTCCAGCACGGCATCGTCGCCCACGCGACCAACCAAAGAGCCACGGAATCCGAATTGCCCCGAGGTATCTTTCCAGGTTCGAACGACCCCCTTGGCCAAACGCTGCCTGGAAACCCAATTCAGGAGAATTCGCTGCGATAAACTCGTCCCAAAATCCACTTCTCGCCGGATCGATAGGCTCGCCTCGGCCACGAGTTCCTGTAGTTCAAATGTCGTATAGCTTTTGGCTGTCTTCTTGAGCGGAGTCCTCGAACAGGGGTCTCGAGGTTCAAACTTGATTGGAATCATCGTGGTTTCTAGCCGCGCTGAAGTGGCACGTTCCAAAACCTTCGTGAAGATCGGATCGTCAAAAGAGGGTGGCGCGAATCGATGAACTGCGCTGCTGAGTTGGCTGAGGGCCTTGTTGTTTTTCCGGTCGTCCATTGACTCGATCGCCGTTCGCCCTTTCGCGGGGATCTCGGGAAAGACCTCCTCGGCGAGCGGATCGGCCTGGGGAAACACGCCAGATTTAACGAGCCATCGTTCGCCTTGGTCGAATCGCCGAAACTTGACCTCCGTCTTTACAGTGCCCGACATTCCCGTGAACGAAAGACCCTTTGACGTGCTCGTGTAGGACCCCGCCTCCGGCATGCTGAGCGTGGGGTTAAAGACAAAGGTTCCCCGGTCATAGAAAGACACCTTGGAGTTGTTTCCTGATAGGACTCGATGATCGGCGGCGTATTTGAAGTAGCTCATTTGGTCCGCATTTTCGTGCCAATTCTCTTGGGCGACCAAGGTTGTCGAGCCACGTTGCAATGATCTGGTTCCATTGGTGATGGCGGACCCAAGTCTCTTGCCGGCTGAATCGACGCGGCGATGAACGCGATCACGTCGATCGATGACGGCATCATTTCCATCGGGTGGTAATGGCATTAGTGGTAAAGTGGCGAGATCTCCCAGGGCGAACGGCAGTGTTTGCTTTGGACTTGCCTCGATTGACCCATCTGATTTTTGGATCGTAATGATCCCGCTTGTTGGAAAGAAAAGAGGTGTGAATGCACTCGCCTGATAGAGATGCTCAAGCTGCTTCTCAAAGCCTCGTTCAATGGGGGATGGTGCACTTAGAATCTTGTCAAAGAGACTATTGCCGGTGCTTCGCTTGCTTCGGCTCTCCCTCAGTGTCTTTTGACTTTCGATTTGCTTCTTGAGAGATCGAACTTCACCGTCAATCGTCGTCTGAGCGGTATCTCTAGTTCGACCCGGTGGATTAACAGGGGCCGTGGTGTATTGGAGCACCAGTTTGTCGTCGTCGACTTCCAGCACGCGATAGTCGATGAAGAAAAGAGAGATACGACAGTCCCAGTTGGTGAGGAATTCCCAGGACCTTTTTCCGTAATCCCACGTTAAATGTGCGGCATAACTGAATCTTTGATCAACGCTGGGTGTATAGCGTTCGGCAAAGCTCGACCTGGCAAACGCGATCATGATCACGAGTCCGAGTGCTGATCGAATGCTTTGCATAGGGAAATCCACAGGTCCTGCTTCGTTGTATCAATCGACGCATGATACTATGACGTGATTGAGAAGATCTGTTTGGACGACGTTCGATGGTCGAGGCGTTAACTCGACGCAGGCGTACGCTGCTGAACCTGGATGAACTACTTTTGCGATGCCTGAAACCAACTCATTGCTTTTAGATCGTTTGCGGTCGATCAATGCCGAGCTTGCTAGCTGGGTGAGCGAGGCTCCGCTGCCAAGTCTGACTGATGGCCCGAGAATCCCTTTGGATCGAAGTCTGATTGCTTCCTTGGATGGGGCGATTCGATCGGCGGTACTCTTAGTGGCTGGTGAGCTTGACGCGTCGCACGACATCAGCCAGTCGCTGCATGACAGCTTGGGCAGCTATCTTCATGGCATCATGCATCGCCGCGAGGGTGATTTCTCAAATGCCAAATACTGGTTCGCACGGGCTGGCTCCGTCGCGGGAATCGATTTTGATCCCGCCTTGTTTGTCGATCGCGTCGCACAAGCAGTCCAAGCCGGCAAAATCGAGGAGAAAGAGCTATGTGACCGGCAGTGGCAAGAATGGTGTGTGATCGCCATCTCGGCCTTAGAGCGTCAAAATAGCTTGGGTTAAGCGTGTTGGTGTGCTCAATGTTCACCTGAATCATGGTGAGTTTGCTGGTTGACATTGATCGTCGGCAAAGAATTTTCAAAATTCGAATCGGCAGCTATTGCATACCGGTGAGGTCGCCCCTATACTTCCGCTCCCGCATTCGAAACCTCGAAGCGGGACTCAGAGAAGACTCAGCTGCATTAGACAGTTTTGGTAACTCTTGAGGGTCTTAGCGGCCGGTTGCGAGCTTCTCGCGATCTTTTGAAGGCACTGGAAAACTTCTCCAAATCTTCAAGCCAGCCGTTGACGAGACAAAAACATCCCGGATACTACGGGACCAATCGCAGCT
>JBCCKZ010000460.1:0-5121 GCA_039027135.1 Planctomycetota bacterium | reverse complement strand
GCCTTCTTCGACGCAGTAAAGATGCGTTTTGGATCGGAGGATTAGCGATGACCCAGCAACCGCTGCAGACGCAATAAACGACGCGTCGAGTTTATTGCTGGCTATCAAGTTTGGGGTGTCTTCGCGAACGTCAACAATCGAAACGACACCCTGCTTGTTGCTGAAGTAGAGTAATCCCTGGGCGAAGATTGGTGATGCCCAATGGTCTCCACCAAGTCTCTTTTTCCATCGCTCATGGCCCGTCGAAGCGTCCAGGCATCGAGCGACTCCACCTTTCGCCGTAACCATGAAAAGTGCCCCGTCAACAATGATTGGCGAGGGTATTTCCGGAGTGCCCTTTGAAGTTGACCACGCAACGTGTGTGTCGGTGACGTCTCCTCGGCCATCAGGGCGAATTGCAAGAAGTCGTGAGTTCAGGCCACTCGTAAAGACATAAACGAGTCCGTTCGAATAGATGGGTCTTGCCGACACATTGAATCCGCCGGGGTGGGTGACCCTCCAGAGCTCGTCGCCGGTTTTTGGATCGTATGCGATGGTCGCTTCAGCCGCCGGTGCAATGAGTTGTTCATGCCCTTGAACATTGATCAAGGTGGCTGTTGCAAATGCTTTCCTGTTGTCGCCTGGTTTTACCCTCTCGACCTCATCAATGTTTAATCCACGTTCGCGTAGTGTGTCCGCCCAATCGGACCCAATATTGCGATCTCGTTTCCATACGGTTTGGCCGGTGAATTTGTCGAGTGCTACAAAGTACTGTTCGAAATTGCCATCGAATGCGACATATAAGTTCGAGTCATCGACAATGGGTGAAGATCCCTGCCGAACAGGCTGGTAGATCCGCAAATCGCGACGCTGCCATAGCATCTGGCAGTTCTTGCGGTCGATGCATGCGAGGCCTTGCGAGCCAAAGCTGAGAAAGACTCGTTTTTCTTCGACAACAGGCGTGGGCGTTGCAGGACTGTTGAGATGGGGAGAGTCGGCCTTGTATCGCTTGTTGATCTTGCGATCGAGCATATCAAACACTTTGACATTGTGTTTGATCTTTCCACTTGTGAGACTCACACATACGACACGGAGTTCCTTCGACTTATCACTTCCGGAAGTCAACCAAATCTCGTCTTCCCAGATTACTGGCGAAGACCAGCCGTCGCCTGGTACAGAGGTCTTCCAGCGAACGTTCCTAAACTCGTCGAATGTCACGGGCAGTGCTGATTCGGCCGCAATGCCATCGCCGCGTGGTCCACGAAATTGGTTCCAATTTTCCTGCGCTAGCGACAAGCCTTGGCAACCTTGCAAGAGCAAGAACGCGAGACATGCCTTCAGTGCCAATGGCACTCGGAGGTTGGCTAAGCAAGCCGAAGCCATCTGATCTTCCATGTTGATTTTCATGGCTGCTTTGGCGTCGTTGGTGGAGTGTTTGGGCCTGTCTCGAACGCAAAACGATAGCGACCGTATGGAGCGTTAGCGTAGCATTTTGAAAAACTCGCGGGAAAGCAATTTCTGAATAGATACGTCAAGTGACGAAGTGAATCGTGAATTTTTGTCGCAGCATAGGACACCGGGGCCACAGGACGCCAAACCGGGACCAGGATTCTGACGGCCAATAGATGTACTGGACGCTTCCAACGATTTCTGACGCTGGAATGCAACTGAAGTGACGGCTGTCGCGGGATCAATCACGATTGTCGCCGAGAAAAAAGACATGCCGGGGCGGCTCGGCAATCGCCAAGACATCGGAATCGTTCGCCTTCGAATTGGCATCGCCATGAGTCACCATCTACCGCCGCCCCGAGTTCTCTTCGAAGGAAACAGTCCCTCTCATTTGACCGCTGGTTGAGCTCAGGCTTTCTTGAGGAACTCGAGTTCGGCGTAGAGCGGATCCGTTGATGCTCACGTTATCACCGCCGATTGTCAGTTCGTCGCCGGAAACGGCGATCACTCTCCTTAAGAAACGGCTCGCACCAGTTGGCGTCGGATTTCGGTACACAACGAGATCGCCGCGGTCAGGAAATAGTCCTCAGGCAATAGCTTCTTCACGAGCACCCTGTCGCCGGCGAGGATAGTTGGAATCATGTTGTTCACGGGGATGACGAACGCTTGATAGATGAAGCCACGTACGTTGAAAACCAAAGCGATTGAAAACGCTAGATGAAGCAAGATCGAAACGTAATCGATCCAAGTCCGGTTGTAGTCTCTTAGCGCGTAGCCGGGGTCCGTTTGTCTGGCCAATCGCCAGGCGTCAATCGCTGCATAGAGATAGATCGAAAAGACTACCAGCGACGGAAGCAGCAGCAACGCCAATGAAAACATTGATGGTTGCATCCAGGCCGCGAAAAGACCTCAGATGGGAATAATCGCCCACAACCAGTAGGCCAGAATTGATTTTGCAGCTGGCCCAAAATAAGGGTGTCCCACTCCAGCTGATAAGAGCGAAAGCGTCATTGCCATCCAAGCGACGCGACGAAGTACCCTCGATCATTCGTTGATCCTGTAAGCTCGAAGCGAAGTTGCAAAAAGTAGAATTGCCAACGGCAAGAGTCCGATTGCCAAAGCGCCGCTGGGAATGAGCCATTGAGCCGCCCAGTTACGGTCAACTCATTCGAGCATGCGATTCCACCAGATCGTCTCCCAGATCATGTCCCAGATCACGTCATTGCGGGCCTGCGAATTGTCGATGCGGGGCATCACTGCGTCCGGCAGATCCGTGGAAGGTCTGTGACGACGACCCTCAACCCACGACTGATAAGAAACCAGATTGTATTTTTCTTCGTTCATTGTCTCTGCCCTCTCCAAGGTGTTGCGAAACTGCCTTGGTTGTTGTTTGGCTCGATGAATTCGAGACTCAGCCGTGCCTAACGTTGTTTGTTCGATCTCGACAATCTCTGAATAGGACAGCCGTTCGATTTCAGCTAAAACGAATGCGGATCGCTGTGCCGTCGGAAGGGCAGCGAGGTTCGATCAAGTTCAACTGCAGTCTCACTGCGTTCGATGGATTCATCGGGCAGGTAGTCGGAATCCCTTTCAGAAGTGGGACTCACATTCAATCGCTTTTTCTTTAGAGAGTTGATGCTTCGATTTCGGGCGATTCAGAATAGCCAGGTCAGAAACTTGGCTCGATTGGCGTCGTAGCGTTTCAAACTATTGAATGCGGATAAGAAAGTTTCCTGTACGATGTCCTCCGACTCCTCGCGATCGCCTATCAATCCGTAGGCGAATCTGTAGATCGGCTCTTGATAGCTTCGACGAGCACGCGGAATGACGCCGTGCTTCCCCTCAAGACGCTTTCGGCTAGGACGTGATCTTCGGTCACCGCTGCTTCGGCCAACGCTTGGATCTGTTCTCGTTTCTGTCGAGATGTACAAGTCACGAGCCGAGTTGTTCTAAATTTCTTGAAAAACGGCAGTGCCCTTCAGCGACCAATACGGCTGAGGAGTGATATGAGACCAGGAATCCTCCGCCAACCACTTCTTGATCATTGAGCCGGCACCGACCAGCTCGACGAAAACGAGTTTGCTTCTTGGCCGCGGTAGCGATCGAACGTCGAATCTCTGGTCCGAGGCTCTAAGAGAACACTCGAGATTCTCTGATGGTCGGGTATGTCTGGCAAATAGATGGCACGTTGCTCACCTCTCCGCATAAGAGTTTCAAACCAGAGCCAACTTGGTCTTCAGTACCGTTTTACGTGAGCACCCGACAAACCTGAATAATTATCGTAATCGCTTCGAGCATTCTATTTCATCATCTCGGTGGAATACTTTAGCTCATTGAGCGTTCTTCTCTTATCCCAATAGCTTCCGCAACCGATTCAAACCGCAATCGCTGGCCTGTAGGTGATGCCTTTGACTGAGTCTCTCCCGATTCGAGTCTCAAGGTGAGCGACTCCATAGAGCTCCTCCCTGGCTTTCCATGAACGATTCAATCCAAAAGCGACTCATGGTCGTGATCGCCGAACCATTGCTTTCGCAATTGGTTTCGTTTCGCCTGGAGTTGCTCGGCTATTCGGTTACGCATTGCGAGACGACATCGCATGCCATGGACCAGCTCAAGGTGGTGCCTCACGATGTCATCCTGGTTGACACCCAGTTGCCCGATGCGGATGGCCTCGAGCATTTAAGGAAGCTGACAAAGGCTGTTGAGCAAAACCCCATCAGCTTGATTGTCATCTCGCTCGATCCGAGCCTTGAAACGGTTGAAAGAGCCTACCACCGAGGTGCGACCGACTACTTGATCACGCCATTTGATCCAACCGTGTTGGAACAGAAGATCCAGTATGCCCTCATCCATCCTGGAACTATCCGGACGGATGAGACGCCCGTGGAGGCGGTCATCGTATGAAGCGGCTCGGAGACATTTTGATCGCCCAAGGCGTTCTTGATGAAGAAAGTATGGAAAATGCTTTCGATTCAAAGCCGCGCGGTGTCATGCTGGGCGATTGGCTGGTGACCCAGCGTCTCGTTTCGACAGCGGAACTGGGACACGCGTTGGCGGATCAATTCGAGGTGCCTTATGTCGACATCGATCCCTCGGGTGTTGATTTGCAGGTTGCCAGATTGTTACCTGAGAACTTCGCTCGTCGACACCAATCTGCTGCAATTGGAATCGCTGGTCAGGATCTAAAGCTGGCGATGGTGGCACCTGACGATATCGAAACGATTAGTGAAGTGGAGTTGATGACCGGTTATCGAGCGGACCCAATGGTTGCTCTCGCCGAAGATGTCGAGGCTTTGATCAGTAGCGTTTACGACGATCGATCATTTGCCCGTCAAACAATTGTCGATTTGAAATTAAAAGAGTTGGCTGAGGCAGCAGGCAGAGAAGACGAAGACGAAGCGATTCTTGCGATTGAACAAGAGGACGCACCCGTCGTCCAGTTGGTCGAAGCCATTTTGGGCGGTGCTATCAACGCTGGTGCCAGTGATATCCATCTCGAGCCGCATCGGCCGGAAATGCGGGTTCGATATCGTGTTGACGGCGAGTTGCAGCAGGTCATGACGATCCCCAATCACATTGAGGATTCCGTGATCAGTCGTATTAAAGTCATGGCCGATATGGATACGACGGAGAATCGCCGACCCCAGGACGGTCAGCTTTATGTCCACGAATCAGGACGTCGCGTTGGCTTTC
>JBCCKZ010000459.1:0-5128 GCA_039027135.1 Planctomycetota bacterium | reverse complement strand
GTAATCCTGGGTGAGCTGCTTTTCGTTAGTAGCCCCAAGTAGCATCAACGTCATGAGCAACGATACCATTCCAAATCCTTATTCTCGTTGTAATGAAGACGGCAAACGAATATTCACCGCGTGAACTCAAATCCGGAAAAGACATCTGATCGATGTGCTGAAATCCCGGATCATCTCAATGACTGAACTCCGAAGAACGCGGGCGGAGTAGACCGGGCAACGAAGGATTAGCGACTTTGAAAGGCAATTCTTGCCACTGCCGGCGAGCAAAGCCACAATGCGGCTTAACGAAAGCAGGCAATCTAGGTCGTCCCTGACGCTCGGGCTAAAAACCGGGTCTCGGAAAGATTGGCGGAGTATACGGCTGCGTCTCATGCCCTCAAGGTGAACGAAACATTTTTTTGCCAGATTGCCATTGCATCAAAATGAGCATCCAAAGTACGCTCAGGGGTTAGGCATGATCGCGGCCTCAAAATAGCTTTAGCGTCGGCGATTATGGCCCAGGCCTACCTGTGGTGAGTCGACACAGATTCGGTCTGACGGCAGTTTTGTTACAATCCGGCAATGAAGCTTCGCGTCGGCGTTATTGGACAGGGCCCTCAGTGGCAGACACGCTACTCACCCGCCTTGAGGGTACTCACGGACCGGTATGATGTTCGGGCCGTCTTCGGGATCGTTGCAAAGCTCGCCGAGAATATTGCTGCCGAGTTCCAAGCCGATGTTGTTGATGGGTACCAGGAACTCGTCCAACGCAACGACATCGATGCCGTGCTCATTCTCGAACGCACGTGGCTAGGCTGGCTACCGATGCTAGCCGCTTGTGAAGCCGGCAAGGCTGTTTACTGGGCGGGTGATCTATGTGTCGATTGTCAATCCGATAACGATCTACGTTCGCGTATCGACGAATCTGGTATTTCCCTCATGGCGGAGTTTCCCCGCCGTTTTGCGCCCGCCACGCTGCGTCTGAAAGAGTTGATTGCCACTCAGCTTGGTCAACCGGAGCTCATCTTTGCCCACCGTCGTCTCACCGCCGAGAGCGGTGCCCGTTCGATGCATCGCGAAATGATGGAGTTGGTTGACTGGTGCCGTTACGTTGTTGGAAGGTCTCCCGATCGTGTTCTTTCGCTTTGCCATCCACCTTTCGATTCCCAGAATCCAGATTCGGTTGATGCATCGCTCTACCGTCGAATCACACTCTTCTTCGACGCGACTGAGAACGACTCGCCCGTGACAGCGCAAATCTCCTGCGGACGATACATTCCCGAGAAGTGGAATGAAGCCTTCGGGCACCAAAGCCCCTCAGACATGCAAGTTCGATGTGAACGAGGCATCGCATTCGTAGATCTTCCAACCAATGCAGTGTGGTTTGACGATGGAGGCCGCAATGTCGAGAGACTGGAAAGCGAAACTCCCGTCGGCCAGCAACTGCTCTCAAACTTTCATCGTGCCGCGACCAGCTTGCTTCGGAATCTCTCCGGACTCGATGATGTTTTCGCCGCCGCAATGATTCTCGAAGCTGCTAATCTAAGTGAGTCAGTTGGAGGTTGGGCAAAGGTAAGCACCTAACCTAAACCACTGCCCAGCTGGTGCCGTCGAATCGCCGGACCGTACCATCAGTAGCGATTCCCCAAACACTTGAATCGGTACCCGCATCAATTGAACGCAGGGCAATGTTGGGCTGTTGTGACCACACGCCGCCTCCCAAACGCCAGACTTGAGCAGCTGCATTGACTCCCCACACCGTTCCGTCGGCGGATACCGTGATGTCGGTGAGTGTACCTGAGACCTTCGACCAACCGCCGGCATATCGCCAGATCTCTCCGAGCCGGTTGACGCCCCATGCCGATCCATCAGGTGCAACTTCCACGTCCAGAAGATTTCCGGATATGGATACCCAACTTTCACCTTGTCTCTGCCAAATCGACTGATCAGTTCCCACCCCCCAAACGCTTCCGTTAGATGAAACCGAAATGTCACGAAGCGACGGTGAACTGACACTGTTCCAATTTGATCCGTCCCAGCGAGCCGCTTGACCAAACGAATCGACCGCCCATACCTCACTAGCATTGCGAACCGAAATCGATCGGAAACTACCTGGTAGAGCAGTCCAACGGTCGCCGTCTCGTCGATAGACTTCTTCCAACGCGGTTACCGCAAATGTACTTCCATCACTGCCTGAGGCCACCGAAGTAGGTGAGAAACCATCGACGCCTGAAGGATTGAAATCAATCGCATAGAGTTCACCTCGGAATCCGGCAGCTTGATTGAGGGCAACAAAGTAAAGCTGACCACTATTGGCATCCCACTCCAAATCAGTGATTCCAAAAGCACCAGTAGCGAAGTTACGTCGACCGGATAAATTTCCATTTGCATCGCGAGCGTAGGCTCGAATCCAGCCCACCGAGAAATCGGCATGCAGGTAGTTGTCTGCATAGCTTCCCGGCCACCCCTCTCCCGAAAGCACGACGCCACCAATCGATGTCCGAGCATCGGATCGAGGATAAGCTTCCACCGGTGCTGTAAAATCGTTGGGGTTGGCATTGCCGAGGAATCGTTGGTTACCTTGGAAATAGGGCCACCCGAAGTTCTCACCGCCACGAGCGATATTAAGTTCTTCGCCAGACTGAGACATCACATCACCGATATAGAGCGTTCCAGGATTGCCATCGTTGACGTTCTGGCTTCCATCATCATCAACGGCAAAACGATAGGGGTTGCGAAGACCATAGGCGTAGACGCGGCTCTGGTTGTCGTTCACGTTGCCGGTAAAGAATGGATTTGAAGCATACCCCTGTCCGTTCTCGGGATTCACCCTCAGGATCTTTCCAGCGAGATTATCAAGCCGCTGGGAATTGAAGACGCCCACGTTGTCGCCATTGGCAGCAGCATCACCATAGCTAATCAATAGTGAACCATCAGTACCAAACTGGAGGTCTCCCACAAGGTGAATGTCTCCACCATCTGGAAATCCATCGTTGACTGTATTGCCTATAAGAATCCGACGAGAAGATGGATCGATACGATTCGGGTTGTTGCTATCAACGGTGTAACGTTCAAGTCGCCCAAACCGACGTCCACCCTCATTGGCGGTGTAGAGCACATAGACATGTCCATTGCTTTGGAAGTTAGGGTCAAGGGCGAAGCCGGCCAAACCTTGCGACGTTCCAACTGCGTAGACTCGCGAGCTCAGGTCCAGAAACGGAGTGTTCACACGCTGACCATTCTCGACGACGTAAATCCTCCCGAACTTTTCCGTCACAAAGACTCGCCCATCATCAGCTACCTTCAAACCCGTCGGTCCTGCAAAGTTCGCCGACCCATCAATTCGACGAACATTGAACCCACCGGGCACATTGACGTTCAGACTACCGGGCGGATTGGGGGCATTGTCATCATCAACGACAGTCACAATCGTTGTGCGATCAAGACCAAACGACGCACCCGACACATTGGTTAGTTCAACCGTAAAGGTCTCGGTACCTTCGGGAACGGTGTCATTGGTCAGAGGAACCGAGAACGTCTGCTGCGACTGCCCCGCTTCAAACACGAGGGTGCCTGTCACCGGCGTGAAGTCTTGTATGGGAACTGCAAAGCCACCAGGGACGCTATAGTCGACTGTGCTACGTCCATCGAGTGATCCGGTGCGTCGGACGGTTAGAGTGACCTGACCGTCTGCTTCGTTGGCTTCAAAATTGTCAGTTTGAAACTGAATCTGTGTCGATCCGCTTGGTGGATCCGGGTCAACGCTACCCCCGCCTCCCGAATATTGGAAGTATCCGTTCTCAGCGAGAAATTCAGTCTGAAGATTGCCTGATGTGATTCCCTGGCCAGGAACGAAAACCCCATCAGCAAATGTCGACGGATCCTCCGACTCGAATCGCGTCCCATTGATGGCGATGGCATCGACAATGAGATTCTGGTCGTAACCCACTTCGGGCTGGTAAACCGCACCGATGAACTGAACCCGAATTCGATCGGCAGTCACACCCGCGGGCCCGTTGTAAACAAAGGTCCGGTCAGTCGTGCCAACGTTCAGATAAGTTTCCACAACAGAACCGTCAATGAGCAACTGCATCGCTTCGTCACCCGTACTTCCACGAGCAAAGATTTCAATGCGTGATGATCCATCACCCGGGTCGGTTGGGTCTCCGGCTCCATTTGAACTGAACTGAAAATATCC
Source organism: Planctomycetota bacterium (assembly GCA_039027135.1). Lineage (GTDB taxonomy): Bacteria > Planctomycetota > Planctomycetia > Pirellulales > Pirellulaceae > Rubripirellula. The sequence continues at coordinate 948 of JBCCKZ010000459.1, read as the reverse complement.
GTTATTGGTCAGGTACTCGCTTTGGCGAAACCCAGGTTGGACACCGTCTTCTGACCTCCAGGTTCCAGTTGAAAAAACAGAATCGTCTTCCGTTTGATAGGTCACTCCATCCACTTCGATACGATCAACACGTAGATTTCGATCAACACCCTGACCGGGTTCGTAAAGATCGTTGACGAAATTGATTCGAATGTCATCGACGTTCACACCATCCACGTTGTAGAAGTACGGCAGGAATTGTCCGTTGTCTGCATCGGTATTGCGGACAAACCATGTATCTACAACTTGCCCGTTGATTTCGAGCTCCATGAGCTCATCGGTTGTAGAGCCTGCTGCATAGATCACAACGCCGAGCGTCTGAGTCATCCAAGGTGCGCTCGATTGACTCAGCAGTGATGCTGTTTCCAAGCTATCAGTCTTGTACTCCAGATCAGTGTCACCACCAAGGTCCACGCTACCGGTGCGGTCATCGGACGCTGAAACGCTCGCACCGGTCAGGTCAGCGAGCTTATCGACAAAGTCGCGACCATGACTCGTCGCCGCTACCTCACAACCGTAGAGTACGATCGCAGCGGTCGGATCAAGGGCATCTTTCCAGGTCTTCAAAAGAGACTGCTCTCTCGCGAGACTAGCCTGGTCGATCACCCTATCTCCAAAGTGAATCTGCCCATCACGACCGTGCGAAATGATATGCAATTCGCGAACACCTTTTAGCGCACTTAAATGGTCCGTGATCGCATCGAGAGACTCGTTGCTTTCAAGCAGCAGCACACTCGCATCAACCTTTGCTAAACCGGACCATTTGGTTGCATCAGCCAAAGAAGCATCGATGACGACAACCTGTTCAACCCGCTGTCGGTTCTGGATACGCTCATGGGCCGGCGAGTGATCGGTTGTCCCCGCCGGCGCGGTCTCACCCGCGATCGTGGCTCCCTCAGCAACCGCGGC
>JBCCKZ010000458.1:0-5129 GCA_039027135.1 Planctomycetota bacterium | reverse complement strand
CCTGCCGTTCTTGATTGAGCCGGTGGGTGATCGATTCGTCGCATTCGTGCCAAGCCGTGAACGTTTCTTGGCGGAGGACGTGCCGTTCATCAGTCATATCGATGGTAAGCCGATTTCGGATTGGTTGACGGTGATTCAACCGTATGTCGTCCAAGGATCGCCACAGTACAAACTTCGCCATCAGCTGCGTTGGATTCGAAGTCTCGATTTCTTTCGTGAACAGTTGGGCCTTCCGATCAAAGAAACGGTCTCCGTGCAGCTCTACTCCAGTAGCGGAGAGGCGAAGACGGTCAGCCTAGATGTTTTGTTGAGCCCACCCGCCTATCGGACTTGGCCACGCACCGAATCGAAGACACTGAGGGACAATATTGGCTATCTTCGCATCGAGAAAATGGACGAAGATGCAGTGTCAATGATTGAAGAGTGGATTCCAAAATGGAAACAGACAAGCGGCATTATCGTGGACGTCCGCGACAATGGTGGCGGATCAAGAGCGGCACTGCGACGTTTGGCGGGTTTCCTGATCGGACCCGACGAAGCTCCTGTTGTGGTCAATGCTTCGAAGTATCGACTGTTCGAGAAGTTTGGTGAGTATCATCTCGAGAATCGTTACTGCTACACGGCTGATTCATCCGTCTGGACGGAATCTGAACAGCAGACGATTAAAGCGTTTGTCGAACGATTTCAAACACGATGGGAGCCTCCGGCCGAAGAATTCAGCGCTTGGCACTACATGGTTTTGAATCGCAGTCAGCGACCGAATGACTTTCACTATGATCGTCCGGTTATCGTTTTGACGAATGCGAAGTGCTTTAGCGCAACGGACATTTTTGTTGCCGGAATGAAAGAGCTTGACGACGTCACGATTGCCGGAACTTCTACAGGAGGTGGAAGTGCAAGAACTCAATCCGCAGAGATTGCTGATGGAATTAATATCAGGGTTGGGTCAATGGTTTCGTATCAACCCAACGGAGAGCTGTTTGACGGTAACGGAGTGACACCTGACGTAAAGATCCAACCGAAACCAACCGACTTCATCGGTGAAAGCGATGAACTCTTAACCTGGGCAATCAACCGAATCAAAAACGGTGCGAAGGATTGAGTGGGTTTTGCGTTGTACCGATCTAAAGCCTTTTTGTCGCAAATCTCGGTGATTTCTCTTCCCTCGGATCATCGATTCGATCGTTCGAATGATCTTTCAAGCCTCTGCTTGGACTAACGTCAAACGGGGCTGGTGTCAAACGGGGCTGGTGTCAAACGGGGCTGGTGTCACACGGGACTGGTGTCAAACGGGGCTGGTGTCAAACGGGGCTGGGGGAGGCAACAATGTTGCGAAATGTTCCGTGAACACCTGAGACTTGATTTCGCACCATGACTACCAAACGACTGGAGGCCTTCAGCGATGGTGTGTTGGCCATCATCATCACCGTGATGGTCTTTAAAATCGATGCGCCGCAGGAATCGTCCTTTCAAGCTTTGTCAGCAGTGATCAAACCGATTGCTTCCTTTCTCCTGAGCTTTATCTACTTGGGAATCTACTGGAACAATCATCACCACTTGATGCATCTGACCGGACGTGTTGATGGTTTGGTGCTTTGGGCCAATCTACATCTCTTGTTCTGGTTGTCGTTATTACCTTTCGGCACGCACTGGCTCAATCAGGCTGGGATTGCTTCGGCGACGGTTGTTGTCTACGGAACGATCCTGTTGGGCGCCGGCATCGCTTACCGACTTCTTTGTTCTGCCATACTGCGGCTTGAACCGCGAGATTCTCCGCTGTCGCGAGCGATCGGTCATGATGCCAAGGGATACCTGTCGTTGACGCTCTACGTCTTGGCACTCGCGGTTTCGATGTACGAACCGATCGTCTCGATGGTGCTTTACTTCATCGTATCGCTGATCTGGGTCATCCCCGACAGCCGAATCGAGCGAGCCGGAAGCGTGATCATGGATCCTAGCGAGCCGCTCGATGTCGAATAAAGAGTCTTGGTTATTCGCTCTTGGATTGGTTCAGGAGTGCTACTTGTAACTCGAGACGCTTGACTTCACGTGTTACCGAGTTGCGAAGCAGTTCCAACCAGAACCAGATCTTCATCATGGCGATCCACAGAAAGAGCGTCAGAAAACCGGTCGCCCACGCGATGAGTTCACGTGTTGTCTCGGCGCCGAAAAATTTGAAACCACACCAAATCTGCACACCGAAAATGACGAACGTGACAACCGTTGCACTTAGGTTGATCCACCATCGACGCCCTTGATAGAGCTTGACCATCATCGATGGAAGCGATTCGTCGCTCTCGTATTTGGAGAGCATCTCAGCGTCTTCGGCATTCAGAGCTGATCGGATTTGTTCATCGATCTCATTCATGATTCATCTCCAGAAAGGGATTGCTTTAGTCTCTGACGTGCGTGGTGCAAACGAGATTTCACGGTCCCCGGCGGAAGCGAAAGTCGCTGCGCAATGGCATCGATCGGCAACTCTTCCAAATAGTGCATCCGAAGGACTTCACATTGCCCATCATCAAGCGACTTCATCTTCTGACGAAGCTGCGAGATCTGATCGGACCGTCGTGATTGGCTTTCCAGCTGGTCGAGGCTTGGATCGGGTACTTGATCGGCTTCACCCGGTCTTTCGTGCTTACGCTGTTTTGATCGCTTGCGAATTTTGTCTTTGCACTTATTTGCAACAATCCGAAAAAGCCAAGGACGAATCGACTTGGGGTCATTGACGGTATTAATCCGCCGAACGACATCCACCCAGGACGATTGAACGACATCTTCTGCGATGTGTTGTTCACCAAGGACACGTATTGCGAATCCCAAAAGCCGTGGATGCCATCGAGCGACAAGCTTTGCCAAGGCATCCGCGTCACCGCACTGGCACCGCAGCACGAGGAGTTCGTCGTATATCTCATCAGCGTTTCTCATTGGACCACCGATGGTAAGTCGAACAAGACTCCGCGAGGTTCAAAGAAAGTCCTCAGATTCTCTCGATTCGCATTCACCCAGCAAAAATCAGGTCTAAATCTCCGAACGTCAGCAACCAACCGGGCAATCGTCGCGGTTCTCTGGTGAAGCAGAATGGAGCGAAGCCGGGAAGTCGTCCAATCGAAAGCGACAACTAGTCGTTATCAGCACGAAGGACGGAGACAAATGCTTTTTGAGGAATATTGACGCTGCCAAACTGCTTCATCTTCGCCTTGCCCTTCTTTTGTTTTTCAAGCAGCTTTTTCTTCCGAGTCACGTCGCCACCGTATAGCTTCGCCGTGACATCTTTTCGATACGGTTGAATCGTCGCTCGAGCGATGATCGTTCCGCCGATAGCACCCTGAACGGGAATCTTGAATTGGTGGCGAGGAATTGCTTCGGCGAGCTGTTCGCAGTAATGCAGCGCACGCGTTCTTGCTTTTGATCGGTGAACCAAATACGCGAGCGCATCTATCGGTTCTTTGTTGACCAAGATATCTACCTTTACGACATCTGTCGGACGGTACTCGATTGGCTCGTAATCAAATGATCCGTAGCCGCGTGTGATCATCTTCAACTTGCCGTAAAAGTCGAAGAGTACCTCGCCAAGTGGCATCTCGCTGGTGACTTCCACTCGGCTCGCCGCGAGGTAGTTCATCGTCTGACTTTCCGAGCGATGCTCTCGGCACAACTCCATGACGGGTCCGACGAATTCTTCGGGTGTCAGAATCGATGCCTTGATAAACGGTTCCGTCGCCGCACGAATATTCGTGGGGTCAGGCCAATAACTGGGATTATCGACATCGATAACGCTTCCATCGTTTAATTCCAGTTTGTACTTTACCGATGGCGCGGAGATGACAAGCCCAAGGTCAAACTCCCTCTGCAGTCGCTCCTGGACCACATCCAGATGGAGGAGGCCAAGGAAGCCGCAACGAAAACCAAATCCGAGAGCCGCCGAACTGTCTTTTTCATACGTGAGTGCGGCATCGTTGATCGCCAGTTTGTCGAGAGCTTTGGTGAGGTCTTGGTATTCATCGGTGCTCATTGGATAGACCGATGAGAAGACGACTTGTTTGGCCTCTTGGTATCCGGGGATCGGTTCCGCCGCGGGGTGGTCCAAGTGCGTAATCGTGTCACCGATCTCGATATCCTGGACACTCTTAACTCCAGCGACCAAATATCCAACCTCACCCGCGCAAAGTTGATCTTTGGGATTGAGCTTAAGTTGGTTGTAGCCCAACTCATCAACTTTGTAGTCGCGGCCTCCGTGCATAAAGTGGATGGTGTCTCGGGTCTTCAGGGTTCCCTCCATCACGCGACACTGCAGGATCACACCTCGGTACTTATCGAAGTAGGCATCAAAGACTAACGCTTTTAGTGGAGCTTTCGGGTCGCCCTGGGGTGGCGGTAGATGTTCAACGATACCGGCCAGTACGTCTTCGATACCCTCGCCCGTTTTTGCGGAGACAGGAATCGCCGCAAACGGATCCAGTCCTAAGTCAGCATCGATCTCTTCCCGTACGCGGTCGACGTTTGCCGCCGGTAAGTCGATCTTATTGATCACGGGTAGAAGATCCAGGTCATACTCCAGGGCGAGGTAGAGATTGGCGACCGTTTGCGCTTCGACGCCCTGCGAAGCATCGACCACCATTAACGCGCCCTCGCATGCCATCAGCGAACGTCGAACTTCGTGAGAGAAATCAACGTGGCCCGGTGTATCAATGAGATTGAGCAGATAATCCCGTCCATCCTTACCGCGATAGGACAGCGTGATCGTGTTGCTCTTAATAGTGATTCCACGCTCGCGTTCAATGTCCATGGAATCGAGCATCTGGTCCTGGAATTCACGTTGGGCAACGCCACCACACGCCTGGATCAGACGATCGGCCAACGTCGATTTCCCATGGTCAATGTGGGCGATGATGCAGAAGTTTCGAATTAAGTCCATTCGCTGGGTTCTTTCCAGAATGACGCGGACGTTCGGTTCACCTTCTATTTTGGTAAACAAAGATCGTTACCGGAAGGGACGGCAATCCGAAGTAGATTCGGCCGTTGGCCAGAGCGCTTCGTGAGGGATCCGCGTTCCCAGCCCGTTGGGTTGGGCGATGTAAACGGAAGGGCCTTCGGCCTCGTGTTCTCCGCGGCTTGCGCCTTATCTG
>JBCCKZ010000457.1:0-5138 GCA_039027135.1 Planctomycetota bacterium | reverse complement strand
TGGAGTTTGAGAAAGAGGTCGTATTGGCGAAGTGGTGTGAGCTTACCGGCGACGCAACACAACGTTCGCAACACTTCGAGGAAGCCGCCCGCCTGAAACCCGAAGACCCTTACATCGCCTTCGAAACGGCAGCCGCTCTCCGTCTCTGCGGACGCACTGAAGCGGCCATCCGAGAATTTCAGAGACTGGTTTCGCTCGATCCCACCGAAGTGACCGGATACGTCCAACTCGCTGGGATCTACGAGAGCCAGAAAGACTTTCAAAGCCTCGCCTCGATTCTCGAGACCATTTTTGAGATCGAACCAGAACTTCAAAGCGACCGAAAAACGAAGAAACTCTATAAGAAAGCCTGCAAAAAGTCGGGGCACGATGGCAAATTTCTGAATCCGTGACTTCAGCCTCAGGAATCACTTGTGTTTCACCGAACTGCAAATACGCTAAATCACCCGCGAATATTTCACCTTGGATAGCATCATGCGTTTGTCTTTTTTAAACCTCTCTAAGGCCTGCTTTGCGATGGCCTTTTGTGGCGTAGGCGTTTATGCAGACGACCCATCAACCACCACACCGGTAGCCGAAAGCGTTTCGACGACTAGTAGCCTCGACGCCTACCGCGATTTGCCAGCCAACCACGTATTGCGACGCTCCGCTGAAGGCGTTGTCGAGATTCAAATCGACATGGCAGGTGTTGATAAAAATCAGGATCTCCGCGTTGCTGCATTCGATGGTCGCGGGATGTTTGTCGACTCGCAGATCAACGGCTCGACTCTTTCTCTTTACGGTGTCGATCCCGGCCCCATTTCAGTTGTCGTCAACGGCTCAAGCGCCCACGCAGCTGCGATCTTTGTTGTCAGCGACGGAGAAAGCCTCGCCGCGACGCCAGATTTGGACAACAAGGACGAGACCCTTGTCGCCAACCGAACCAGCGAAATGATGTCACAGCTGAAGCTGACCAGCATCTCGCCGGACAAGGTTAAAGAAACATTGGCACGTTTGAACACCGACATCCAAGGTCGTGTAAGCAAGCTTGAGTCCATGCAGGTCGGACAACCTTCCAATGGTTTCGTCAAGCTCGGTGCCAATGGCGAACTGAGCGGTCGAGTGATGTCGATCACCAACGTCGTACCCGAATCGATGATGGTCTACGTCTTCAGTGGTAACCGTTTGGTCGTTACCGCAGACACCGATTCACTCGGCAGGTTCACCGTCCCTGGGATTGAGCCCGGCGCCTATAACATCGTTGCCTCGGGCCCCGCCGGCTACTCGGCTTTCGGTTTCGTTGCAGGAAGTGCAACGGACGCCGTTGCATCCAAGTCGATTGCCTCAGCAACAAGCGTACTTGTTAACCGAGTGCTCCAAGAAGACCCAGCAACGGTCCTTCCAGTACCTGTCATTCCCCAACCACTTCTCGATCCGACGATCGAACAGATTGATGACGAAGAAATCATCATTCTTGAGCCAGGCGTAGCCGCCACTCCGGTAGATGGCTACTACGGTGCTCCCGTCGCCTCGCCCTTTGGCGGATTCAGCGGCGGCGGTGGCGGAGCCGGAGGTGGCATCGGAGGATTCGGCGGCATTGGTGGAGCCGGTGCAGCAGCTGCAATCATTGCGGCGACTTCCGATGACGACAACGATGCGATCACCGCGCCAGTGACTTCGTCACCTGTCGTTCCTAACTAATCGTTAGACCAAGCGGCGTCGACGTCTTTTACATCCAGCGGCAGCCTGACTGCCGCAACGGCGCCTACGAATAGCATCGTCGCCGAGATCATTAGTGCCGGAGATAGTCCGATCATCCCGGCAACTTGGCCCCAAAGGAAAGCTCCGAGGGCCATGGAAAAAGCCATGGTTGCGTAGTAGAGACTCATTCCGCGGCCCCTTAAGCGATTCGGCAAGACCAATTGGGTCACCGAATTGAGCGTGGTGAGCGTCATCATCCAGGCCGCCCCCGCGACGAATGCCGATGCGACCCATGCCGGCTCGTACAATGTCGTGGACAGCATTAACGCAGCCAGCCCATAAATCGCGGTGGTGAGTGCAGCGGTTTTGCCCATCGATAGCCACGCATGCATTCGATGGATGGCGAATGCGGCCGTGATGGCCCCTAGCCCAATCATCGTGACAAGAAAGCCGTAACCTCGCTCGTCCCATCCGAGTTGCCGACAAACCATCAACGGCAATAGAGAATAAAGAACCGAGGCGGGAACGATGAAAATCGCTAGGCGAATCAGAGTGTTTCGCATGGGTCTGACCGTGGCCGCGAACCGAAGCCCGTCTCGGAGGCTCTTTCGGAAGTGCTCTGGTTCACGCGGTGGTTCCGACTCGGGTCGCCAGAACGTCAACACGCCGATCACGCCCGTGAAAGACAAGGCATTGAAAGCGAAGGTCGTCCAAGTGCCCGCCCAAGCGATCATTAGGCCACCGGCAGCCGGACCCAGCGTTCGGGCCAAGTTGAAGCTAATGCTTCCCAGGGCGACGGCTCGAGGCAATTGAGTCTTGGGTACAAGCAGTGGAATCGTGGCCTGCCAAGCAAGGACATGAAAAACCATGGCCATGCCGGTCAAGAAAGTAAGCCCCAGCAAACTCCATGACTCGATCCAGCCGACACCGGTCGCCATCGCCAAGACGGCTGCGATCACCATCAAAGTCCACTGTGTCATCAGGAGAAGGGTCCGACGCGTGATTCGGTCTGCGATGATGCCGGCAGGTATCGCCAACAGCATCATTGGAATTGCTAGAGCGATTCGGACTGCCGAGACCATTTGCGGCGTGGCTTGAAGTTCGGTCATGAGCCAGGAGGCTCCCACCTCATGCACCCACGTGCCCATGTTGGAAACGATCGAAGCGATCCAGAACCATCGAAAGATGGCTAGCCGAAGCGGTTCCCAAGCGCCGCCCGTATCAATCTTCTTTTCCGACGAATCTGAATCGGCGACCACCTCAGCCGCAGGCTGAAATGGATTTACAGCCCTCCGGCCACTGGTCGAATTTGAACCAGCCTTTGATCGAGAGCGCATCGAGGTAACAGGAATCAAAACAGGTCGGGTTTGACGGGTATTGCAGGTTATCCAGCGTTTCTTCAGGTAGCTATCACCTTGGCGATGCCTTTCGCAAGGACACCGAGCAATCAAACACCACCCATGACCTAGCCTTCAACGATACGTCCGTTTGTCGGCTTTGCCGAACACAGTGTTCAAAAACTGTCAATGATTGAAGTCAAACAACTCACAAAGGTCTTCGGAGACACGCTCGCGGTCGACAATGTCAGTTTCACACTGCCTAGTGGTCGAATCTGTGGATTGGTAGGTCGAAATGGAGCCGGTAAAACAACCACGATGCGATGCCTCGCCGCATTGGTACCGCCTACTCGAGGTTCGATTCGGATCGCTGGTCACGATCCCGTGTCCGAATCCACGTCAGTCAAAAGAAAGCTCGCCTATGTTCCCGATGACCCACCGCTATTCGATGATTTGAGTGTCCACGATCACCTTGAATTCATCGGAAGAATGTATGGTGTCGCAGAGCACCGCGAACTTGCCCAGAGACTCCTTGCTCAATTCGGACTCGACGGCAAATCAAACGCTGGGGCGACGACCCTATCGAGAGGCATGCGACAAAAACTGGCAATCGCTTGCGCGATGATGTTCGATCCGCAAGTTTGGCTGCTTGATGAACCTTTGACCGGCTTGGATCCGCCAGGAATCCGGATGGTCCTCGATCTAATCGGTCAATTGGCAGAGCAGGGAAGAACGGTTGTTCTTTCGAGCCATCTACTATCCATCATCGAACCAGTCTGCACGGACGTTCTGGTGCTCGAAGACGGTCGCGTCCGAGACTTCGGTCCTGTCAATAAAGAACCGACGTCTCCAATCATTACCACGTCGCACTTCGAAACGACCTACTTTGGATCGACTCATGCTTGAGTTCTCGATCCGATTGCACCTTGCTCGGCATCGTTTTAGGGCTCGGCGATTCTTCGCTGGGCCTTGGACTTGGTCGCTCTTGGTAACTCGGCTCACGATGATTCTTGGAATCGTTGCCTACCTCGCTGCGGGTGTCTGGGTGGTTATGACTCGACCACCGGCAGACCAAGAAGCCCTTCGTCGATGGCTATCGGTAGGAATGCTCTTCTACGTGCTCTACCTGTCCCTGCGAGTCGTATGGTCTGGTGTACTCAGCGGAGAAGGTACCGAGAACGGTCCCATGACTTCCGGCGGGCCATCAGAGGGAAAACAGAAGCTTCAGTCGGCTCTCAAGCTCTCACCGGCTCAAGAATTATGGCTTGGCGGCGGTCCCATGTCGGATCGCCAAAAGTTGAGACATCGAATGATCGAGCTTGGCGAGGGAACACTCGTCAAGACATTGTTGGTCTTCGCGATGGTCGCCATCGATGCGGGCAATCCGTTGATGATGTTCCTGGGCTTGCTCTCGGGAATGCTGTTGATGGAGTTATGCCGACTGGTCGTGATGAGATGGTTTGAGGGAGCCTCGAGAGTCCATCGTGGTTACTTCCGAATCGCTGTGACTGCGATCGCGGTCTACATCGCTGGAACATTCACGTGTTATTTCTATCCCGTTTTGGCTTCGGGATCGACAACCGCCGAACTCACATCAGGTATGATTGCCGCAATAGGAAAAACAGCTTCCTCCGATGTGATGAGCTGGTTGGCCTTCGCCTGGTGGCCTGCAGCCGAGTTAGCAACGGGCAACACAACACACTTCGCCACATGGATGTATCTACCCATCGCGTTGGCTCTACCCTGGTTGGCCTTTGAATGGCTAGCCCAGATCGATGGCTGGGTCCGAAAAACAAAAGTGGCTGAAGAACACACTCTATTGGGTGTGTTTAACGCTCCAGGCCAAGGACTGAATTTCCAATCGGGAACTAGCGAACGCGACGTTGATCTCCCGGTAAGTAAGTCTGCTTCGGAGAATCGGAGAGTCTTGCAGCCCAATCTCGGCCCCTCGCCATCCGCCGAAGCATCCAACCCATCAAAGGGCAAAATCGGCTTGGATCAACTGCTCAGCCGCTACTCGCATTCGCTTGCCGCAATGGTTTGGCGAGTCGGCCTGTCGGTCCAGCGCTATCGCTGGACGCTTGTTTCAACGTTTGCCATTCCGGCCATCTTGTGCCTATC
>JBCCKZ010000456.1:0-5151 GCA_039027135.1 Planctomycetota bacterium | reverse complement strand
CGGCGATGATTTTCTATTGCTCAAAAGCAAGCAGGGCTCCACGATTCGAGCATCCGTTGCCGTTGTATCCGAAGGCAACGTATCGCTAATGAGCGAAGACGAGCAGTCGCTCTCAGTCCAGATCGATCGTTTGAGCCCTCGCTCTCAAGCCGCCGTGATGGAACAGTGGTTTGACTCGCAGGATCGTGAGCAGTTCCGGCGGATTCGGCAGCACCTACCGAGTTTAGAAAATCGTCCGGATGCGGTCGGTGATATTCTCCTGGAGATCCACAAAGCTATCCCCGAAAGTCCCTATGCCGGGCTATGGGCTTCGGTCGCGTTTAGCCGAGGTGTGAATGATCTCGTTGTCGCGAAGAAGATGATCATTCAAACCATCGATCGGATTGAAAACCAGCAGAAATACAACCCAGGCCGTCATCGAATGACTCATGTGTCGGCACTGAATAATTACGGCATCATTGCGATGAAGCAGACTGGCTCCGATGCGGCGGCAGGGCAGCTCATTCAAGCGCTCAAGCACAGTTCGATCGCCAGTCCAGCAGTCAGGCACAATGGTGAACAGCTTCTTAACATCGGACCGGATGCGGTTACTCGATTGCAGTTGAACAAGAACTTCCGCCGAAAACTGACCAAGTCGTTCGCTGGGGCAGAGGTCAATCGAAGCGGGCTACGATTGCCCACCGGTTGGTACTACTCGTTGGATGTTGATGTTCCCAAAGATCGGCTGGGTAGCGCCCAGAGAATGGAGGGTCTCGAGAGCCCACACCCAGCTCTGCAGTTAAGCGGAATGGCATCCGGCTTCGTGGCGTCACCTGGTCTGGTGCTTACCAGTGATGAGCTGCTTCGTTCGACGACCGCCGGACGCACTTTGCTTTTGACAGTTGGCAGCCAAAGCTCAGGTCAGTTGAAGTCGTTGCCTGTTAAGACGTGTTTGACGGCGCAGCCGACAGTCACGGTTTCGAGTGGAGTCCTATCTAACACTTCTTTCGGGGCGATTCTGACGACTCGTTTTAGCTACTTTCGGCCAACGATCAATTCAGCCGAGCGTCACGTGGTCGGCTTGCATATACCGGGCCTGGATTTGAAGCCATTGCCAATCGTACGCGATACGATTCCGGCTGATTCGGCGCTTGATCTCTATGGATACCTGCGTGGTTCAATCGAGGGCGAGACTGACTTGCGTCGGGTTCCCGGAAGGGTTTCAGGACAACGTTCAAGAACTCACGGTGTGCTAGCGAGTCACGAAGTCGTGGGAGGTCAGGTCGGAGGGCCGCTCATCAATTCAAAAGGCGAGGTAGGTGGAATGGTTTTCGACTACGCGGCTGATGCGACTCAGAACGGATGCCAAGTCTTTTCAGGTCAGGTGATTCATTCTTGGTTCAATCGTTTTGTGCCAATCGCATCGCTCAAGGATAGCGATGACCCCAAGGCCGAATGGGGAAGACCCGCGGAGTCCGTCGTCCCGGTTTTTGCTTGGGGCCTCAAGAACAACATGTCTCCACTGAGCCAAATGTCCGATGGTGTTGGAGCTGGTGAATCCCTGTATCTCCGCGATCCCTGGTGCATGGCTTGCGGCGGTCGTGGATTTCATGTGTGCCAAAACTGCCGTGGTAATGGAACAGTGGCCACCAAAGAGGCAAGAGAGGTGGCCATGAACCCATTGACAGGCAGGCCTGTTTACGGATCGGCAACCGTTCAGGTGCGATGCAAAGCATGTGGTGCCAAGGGAGGTTTCGACTGCACGGAATGCGTCGACGGCAAGTACACTGGGTTTTAGGCAGGGTCTCTTTGAGCGTGTTGTCGAGCGTCGGATTTGCAGTGGTGGCTTAGCGCTTCTGTAATCGCGCAGGTGGGTAGATCGAAGGTGGCTTGAACCAAGAGTGTTGGTTAGTAGACACTTGAATTCCCACCATAGTGGTCTGTGTTCTTCGATGACGCTTTGATTGGGTCGAATGATGTGCTTCGGTAGGTTGAGATGATCTAATCCCGTTGCGTCATATGCTTGGCTTAGGAATGCGTTCGAAATCCTGCTAAATCGGATCGTCTCCGCTTGGGCCTCGACAGTGTTCTTGAATATCTCAGACAATCGTGACTGCTGCCTCGTTGCGTGGTGGTATTCCACAGTTTGATTTGACACGGCCTTTGCGAGTCTGCCATGTCAGACAGGCTGTGGGAGGATCTGATTGGCGATAGCGGAATAGAAACGAGATGAAAAATTCGATGAGGGACACGACTGGGGTTTTGGGTTTGATGGACACGAGACTTTACTGTGTGGTCTTTTTTCTTTTGTGCTTGTGCGGTACCTCGAGCGGACAGGGGCGACAGGATTCCAGAGCCAATGAGGTGGTCAAGCCGCTTTTGCTCGCCCATTACATGCCTTGGTACACGGCACAACCGGCTAGCGATCAATGGGGTTGGCACTGGACCATGAATCACTTCAGCCCCCAACGCATGAAGGATGGAAAGAACGAGATCGCCTCGCACTTCTATCCGATGGTCGGGGCGTATGATTCCGGTGATGTTGATGTTCTGGAGTACCATCTTCTGACGATGAAGATTGCTGGAATCGACGGTGTCATCGTGGATTGGTATGGGCTTACCAAGCTCAATGATTACGCATTGCTTCACGAGAATACCTATCGTCTTCTGCAGCAGTGCGAGCGGTTGAAGATGAAGTTCGTCATCTGTTACGAGGATCAGACTTTGGCTGCTTTGATCGAAGCAAAACGGTTGGATCAGAAAGATCGCGTGTCACATGTGGTTGAGGAGATCAACTGGCTTGGGAAGTACTGGTTCAAGTCGCCAAGCTATGTCCGCTTCAATAGGAAGCCAGTGTTGTTATCGTTCGGACATGCGGGCTTGAATGACGGTGAGTGGCAACAAGTTCTCGATCGAGTTGGATCGCCGGTTGCCTATTACAGTCAAGGTTACAGGCGGCCCGGAGCGGTGGGCGGTTTCGGCTGGCCCGTGCCACAGGAGGGTTTGGAGCACAACGAGCGTTTTTTGAAAGCTGCGGGTGAATGGAGCGATACCATTCCCGTCGCTTTCCCTCGATTCATGGACATTTACAAGGAAGCTGGGATTGGCGACGGCTATCCAACGATCTCAGATGATGATGGAAGAACGTTTCGAGCGACGTTTGAGTCGGCCTTGGAACTCAATTCCCGTATCGTGCAAATTGCCACTTGGAACGATTGGGGCGAGGGTACCCAGGTCGAACCGAGTGAAGAATTTGGCTATCGCGACTTGGAAGTCATTCAATCACGCGTGAAGCAGATGGGTGGTAGCACCTTTAACCCTGATGATCTAGCGATCCCTCTGAAGATCCTCAAAATTCGTCGATCTGGTGCTTCAAGCGAAGACGTATCCAAGATCGTCGAACTGGTTTGCAAGGGCAAGCTTGATGAAGCACGAGCTCTGTTCAAAACTCATTAGCAATAGGCTCTAAAGGCTTTTGAAAAGCTCTTCGAGTTGAATGAGGTCAATGGATAGGAGGTCTTCTTCGGCTTCAGAGGCTTCGATTTCATCTTCAAAATATTCGTCGCTAGCTATCTCGGACTCTTCCCTGATCTTCGATGGCTTCGTTCCGCTTCGAATTCGGTTGGTGCCGACGAGATTTAAGGAATGTAGATGAGATTTCTCTTCCTCGGAATCGTTCGCATCCACGATGGCAATGGCTGATGGATATTGTGACCTTTGGAATTGATGAACGTCCGGATTGAATGCTACTTCATCCGTTTCTTCGCCTGGCAATTCTTCTGAAAGATTGCTCATGATGGTATCGACGGTCGATGTTGTCGTTGGCGGTGACTGCGGATCGTCGTTGGCAAGATTTGGCATTTCTTGCGTTTGCGCCTTTTCAGACAACTGCGTTGTTATTGGCTCCGTTGGAGTTTCGACGACGGACCTTTCAACAGTACTCTCGACCATTGATTCTGAGACGCTCGATTGTCCGGTGACTTCGGTTGCCGCTTCGATGCTCGAGCTGATCGATTGAAAATCATTGTCCTCGATTGCAATATTCGTGCCTTCTACGAGCAGTCCATCAAATGCGGGATCGTCGCTGCGGATGATGTAACCTAAACGTCCAAAATGGGGACCTTCGATGGCACTGTCATCAACGATGCCGACATTCAATGTTTGCGTGATTAACGCATTTTGTGGTGTGAAGGCAAGCGAGATGGGAATCCCCGGTCCCTCGCCTAAATCGAGTTGTGTGTTGGGGAAGACTCGGAGCTCGACATCGGCCGCGGGAGAGACGCTGAAGGCAAAATCAAATGTGGTTGACTGTCCCTCAACGAATCGTTTCTTGGCAATCTGAATGCCGGGTTCGGGTGCGGTGACGTTGAAGGTTCCTGGTGTGGGGACTTGAGTGACAAAGCCAAGTGTTGACCTTGGATCGCCCCCATCCGGAATCCGGGCAAGTGATACCTGGGATGCATTACCGGATCCGTTCTCGTTGATCTGCCCGCCACTTAGAAGCAAGGGTAAGAGGCCTTGATCATCCGCGTCACTGGTGTCGTACACGACAGCGTCGATCAAATTGTTCGAAGTGACTGATGTGATCTGGCTGGCTTGCCCACGATACAAACCCACTGCGTCAGCGCCGTTTTGCAGCGTGTTGTTATTGAAAACGAGATCCACTTCGGGGACGGCGGCATTCCCGAGCACGAAGAAACCAGCTATATCGGTGGAGAAGCCATCTAGGTCGAACGAAGCATAGGGCTGGTCACTATTTCCATTGAAGAAGACGACTACGATGTCGTTCAACGAAGTGTTGCCGATACCGCCATCATAGATCTCAACAAATTCCAATGAGTCCGTGCCGATGTTATCCGAATCAATCTCATTGATCCTAAGCTCACGCATCTCATCGTCGGTGATTGCGACACCGACATTGGGAATCGAAATCGAAGCGTAATTCGAATCACTGGTTGCGATGGAGTGTGAGATCAGGCCGTTGTGTTCATCTTCAGCGATCTCATCATCGAACGCGGAAACCAAAACGGTTTGGGGTAGATTCCAATTGATCGGCGTGAATATCAGGCTGATGGGAATGCCGACTCCAGCACCGAGGTCGATTTGACCATCGGGAGTCGCCGTGATCGAGACATTCAGTTCGGGTCTTGAATCAAGAACGAGGGTATAGCT
>JBCCKZ010000455.1:0-5152 GCA_039027135.1 Planctomycetota bacterium | reverse complement strand
GGGTATTGCTTTTTCATTCGAATGGAGCGTCACAATGCCAGTCAGACTGATCAAGTACGGTCAACCAACACGACGCAAGCAGGCATAATCGTGAAATTGATAAGGGTGCCCAGCGCCATCGTCGCGGCAACAAGAATGCCGAACGTGCTGGTTGGAACAAATTCACTTGTTCCCATCACTCCAAATCCAAAGATCAAAGCTACCGTGGCAATCGTCATGGGGACCCCCAACCGTCCTGCGGCCACCGTTGCCGATCGATTTGCCGAATGCCCACGTCGCTTTGTTCGATTATAGAAGGCCAAGAAGTGGATCGACCCATCAATGGACAAGCCGATCGAAACGGCCGCAATCATAGCCGACCCCATATTGAGTGCCTCACCGAAGCCTCCCGCCAGTGCCAATACGATCAGCGAAGGCAAGGTATTGACGCCAACGGCAACCAAACCGAGACGCCAGGACTTCGTGTACACCATGATCAGCAACGAAACGATTGCGATGGCAGCGGCGAACGATCGCCAGCCATCACGCACGATCTTCTCGATCAGATTGGCCATGAGAACGTAATAGCCAGTGACATCGACGTCGTTCCCCAGCCTGGAATGGCTTGCGGTTCTCATCGCGGTGTTGATCAACCTCCGTTTGACGCCGGTTGGTAAGTCCTCTTCGGAACGGAGCATGATCCTCATCCGCCGCTTGCCATCTTGGGCTTCCGAAAGCAGCGCGTCATGAAAGTCTGGCAAAGCCTGTCGCATCATTCGAAGTCGTTGAGCGGCAGGGAGTAGCCGAGCCACGGGCTGGTTCTGCAACACGCGATCCGCATCCGCAATGGAAAGAACCTTGGAGAGCTTAGCGTCTTCGACGGTGATCGAACGAAGCTCATCTTCAAGCTCCAGAACAGCTTCGAGCGTTTCTCCGTCAACAGGATCATTCACTTCGAAAGTAACGTCCCATACGCCAGCACCTCCAAAGTGATTTTCGATTCGGTCATAGCCGACAACCAACTCGCTATCACGCTCAAAGTTACGCAAAAAGCTCGTCTCGGTCTCGGCGTGCGTCGATGCCCAACCCGCGATAACCATCGCAGCCAATGCCAAAGTAAAAGCCGCAGCACGATATCGAATCGAGACGCTGGCTAGGCTCTGCCCAAAACGCCGCAAACGACGTTGGACGGATGCCATTCGACGACCTCGACGCTTCATGCCAAGCGTTTGATCTTTTCGCGAAAACCACGTCTGGCTAGCCCCCAATACCAATGGCGCAAAGATGCAGAGCCCGACAAGCACCATGAAAGCGGAAATCGCCACCATCGCACCGAAGGCTCGCACCGGCGCAATTTGCGAAGACAAAAGAGCCGCGAAGCCCGCGGCATCCGTCAGGCAAGTCATAGCGATCGCCAAGCCAACTGACGCACCAGCGAAGACTACAGATTGACCACTGGAGTAGGCGATCCGCCTTCTCCTCAGGTACGCGATAACGAGATGGAGTGTCGAGGTAACGGCGATGACGGTCACGATCGCCATGAGAATCGTCGACACCAATGACAACTGCATCCCCACGCTAGCCATGATCGCCGTGGTCATCGTCCAGGACCATCCAACGACGAGAGCTGAAAGCAGGATTGATCGCAATGACCCCAAAGCCAGAATCAACACGAGCGTTAACAACAAGATCGTTAACCAGGCTAGCTTTCGTCCGTCGGCGATGATCATTTCAAACGCCTCGTGAATTAGCACGGGCTCGCCAATCAATGTTACGTCATCAATGCCGTCGTACTTTGTATGAAGGGACTTTGAAAGCTCCTTGAGTGCCAACACCGCCGTCTGCGCACGATCGGGATCAAGGATCGCCACGACGGCGGCTCGATCATGTTCAGCCGAGTGGGTATAGCCAACAAACATCGCATCGAATCCACGGGCAATCGGATCGTTGGCATCAAGCAGAGGTGAACTCTGCGAAAAGAGCGTTAGCGGTCGTATACGGCGAACCGCTTTCCCAAGCACCGATGGTGAAAGCACCGACGAGACGCCATCGAGCTGCTCGACCATCCCCGAGATAGCGGCGACTCTCTGCATTCCCTCATCGGTCCATAGATCACCGTCCCGGTAAACCAATAGGATTGCTGCGTTTCCGCCGAAATCATTTTGCAATCGGCGATAGGCCACCAAATCTGGGTCCGTTTGGTCCACCAGCGCGGTGATCGACCGATCGTAATCAAGCCCCATCGCTGGACGAACAGCGATCACAAAGCAAAGCAAACCGAAGCCCGCCAAAAACCATCGAAACCTGTACCAAAGAACCAACCAATGTGGTTCCGGCCGATCGACGATCATACCCGAGTCCGTTGACATTTCATCCATTTCACGACAGTGTATGCGGTGTTGAATGGGAACGCCTCGTGGGATCCATCCGAGATGACATGGCCGTGCGTTGATGGAACACGTGTATTGAAGGGCGCCGAACACGACTTGGTTCGTGGTGCACTCGGTATGATGACCGATGCGTTGGTCGATCACTATCGCCGTGACGAGCCGATCCCCGAGTACGGCGTGCCCCTCTTCGACTGCTTTGAACCAGACCAGCAGCTCTGGATGCTTGCTCGTGTCGGTTCAGCACTTCTTGGAAAAAAGAGCCTTGCTCATATCAACGCCATCGATGAAGCGAGCGTCGAGGCGATCTTTGCCGAGATCATGGATTTGATCGTGATGGAAATCAATGATCCTGAGTTCGCCAAATGTACCAGAA
This sequence comes from Planctomycetota bacterium, assembly GCA_039027135.1. Classification (GTDB taxonomy): domain Bacteria; phylum Planctomycetota; class Planctomycetia; order Pirellulales; family Pirellulaceae; genus Rubripirellula. The sequence continues at coordinate 2,410 of JBCCKZ010000455.1, read as the reverse complement.
GTTGGCGTCAGAGCGTCATCAACGCGCACCAACAACAACGAGGCGAAACAAACTCAATGAAAGTCGACTCAGCTGATCGACCAAGATGGTGGAAGTTGGTTGCCCAGGTGCATGCATTCATCATTCCAACACCAATCTACCGCCGCCTTGAGCGTTGGCTTGACGGAGATCCCAAACAACTTGATCTCGTGCTGAGCCAGCGCGGACTCGATCGCAGCTTTTTAGATACCCTACCCCCGGTCCAAACGGTCACCCAAACACAGGTTGCGATTGATGAGATTCAATCACTGGTGTTTTGATAGTCAGCCAATCTGGGCAGGCCGCTAGCGACGACGTCTGTAGAAACCAAATGCAGCCGCTGGAACGAGGACCGCAAGACTTGATGGCTCGGGTACTGCCGTCGTGATCCGTGCGGAATAAGCATAGGTACCAGCCACAGTCTCATTGAAAAAGAGAGTGAAGTTCAATGGATCACTTGGATTGATTGAACCTTGCGTACCAAGCTCCTGCTGCCCCGAACCTGCGGGAGCCAAAAGATCGATGGGATCGGTGAAAGAGTCCGGTACCAACCGAGCAGTGATGTAGTCGGCCGAAGTTGCGGGCGCGATCGTATCTTGTGCGAGACCGATAAAATGGCGTGAACTTGAGCTGCCACCGAAACCAAGCAATTCGATCGAAGTCACTTGCTGGCCGGGCGCCAGGCTAAACGTCACGATATCGGCATCTCCACCGAAGGTGAAATCGACCAAGCCGTCGATAAAATTCTCGCCCAAAGATAATTCGCCGAGAGAGGTCGGGGACGTTTGAATGTTGCTGAAATCTCCGAGCGTTGTCTCGGAAAAAGTAGCGGCGTCAACGGCCGATGCGAGGACGACGGCCGCGCATATGCCTGTGAGAAGAGGCTTGAATGCTGACATATTCAGAGCGATTAAAGAGAAAAAAGGGGCATGAGACGGTGATGAGATAGGTTGCCCGCGTGTGAGAGTTTAACCAAAAGACATCTCAAATGTGCCCATTGCCTTTTATGCTTTGCAGATTTCTATGAGACGTTCGAAGTCCTCATCGTTTTGATAAGCATGGACCGCCGCGCGAATCGAACCATCACGAACTGATAGCACAACATCTTGCCGAAGCCCTTCTTCTCGGACTTTAGCTGGATCCTTGCCTGGGATTTCGAACGAAACGATTCCACTTTGGTGCATTTGAGATGCATCACGCCGAGTTTTCGCCCCGAGGCTTTTGAGACGATCATCTAATTGCTCGCAGAGATCGAGAATCCTGCGGCTCACCGAATCAGCGCCATAGTTGCGTCCAACGGCTGCAAACATTTCAAGGGAAGCCGCTAGAGCCGCGATGCCGGGCATGTTCGCAGAACCACTCTCAAATCGCCCCGCATCATCTTTTAGCTCCATGACCGGGTCGCTGTAGTTATGGGAGGCTTTCACGGAAGCCCAGCCCAAGGCCGGCGGTCGAAGCAGATCAATATGCTTCTGACGAACGAAGAGGATGCCAGCGCCCTCGGGCCCAAGCAGCCATTTGTGCCCATCGGCGGCCAGAAAATCGACGGGCGTTTTGCCTAGGTCGAGAGGCATCACACCCAATCCCTGGATGGCATCGATAAAAACCAGAATGCCACGCTGGTGTGCTTGAGCAACCAATGAATCCACATCGATTCGAAAACCCGACGCATATCCCACCCAAGATGTCGCAATCAACCTCGTTCGCTGGTCGCATGCATCCAATAGATCTCCGACGTTAACACGATCTCCTTGACGTGGCACGACGCGAACCTCGACGGCTGGACGATTGGGCTCGTCGACCTCAAGCCGCTTCCAAGGAAATAAGTTGCTCGGGAATTCACCACTCGGGATAACCACGTTGTCTCCCTCTTTCCAGGGAAAACCCTCGGCCACAACGCCGATACCCGAGGTCGTATTGGCAACGATAGCAATCTCTCGCTCTTCGCAGCCGGCCAGTTCGGCGGCGAGATGGCGAACGCGATCTAAATTCCTATTCCAAGTGGGCCAAACGGTATCCCCCAGGTGCATCGCCTGGGACGCGTACTTTTGGATCGCCGAGCACGCGGGAGCCGAAAGTGGCCCTACGGCCGCATGATCAAAGTAGGCAAAACGCTCCGCCACAGGCATAAATTGCCTCCAGAGGGCGGGCCAATCCGGGGAAGTCGAAAGCTGTTTGGCAAAATCCTCGGAGGTTCTTGTCTCGGCGGAGATCGTCGTTTGCATGGCGCTTTGATTGGGTCGCGTCGGTTAAACCGGCAATTCGGGTGATTGCAAGTCGAAGGTATTTTTTGCTGGGCCCTGGACTTGGGCAAGCGATCACGCCCGAACTATACTAGCCCGCCATACTCCTCTAATTTGACTCCTCCGCAACACCCAGGATCCCAGCCAAT
>JBCCKZ010000454.1:0-5170 GCA_039027135.1 Planctomycetota bacterium | reverse complement strand
GTGACAACGCCCAGCGAAAGTGCACGTTCCCAACCGTCACGTTTGATGCGAATGGCCAAGATGTGTTCCTGTCGAGATTTGGTCCCCCAGTTGCTGCGTGCCATTAACCACAGGTAGGACGGTTTGATCCACGTCATGCGCTCCCAAGAGAACGGCTCGACGAAACGACCAGCCTTGATGGTGGGTTCGGCTATTTCCTTGTGATATGCCTGATAGACAACGATGCTGTCGCGATTGTAGTTGGCGCGAATTTGACGATACGGGGCCATTTTTGTGTCCAGTCCAAGAGAGATAGAGGATCGGACAGGAAAGCAAAGAAAAGGTTCGTCCAGACAACCGACAACGGAAGGTTTTTACGATCCGCCTCAAGCGAAGCCAAAGATGTCTGAATCACGAGAAATTGAACCGAGGACAACCCCCTTGGTCAAACATGGAAGGTGTGCCGAAGGAATTGGCGTAAAAACCATGTTGTACGCCGAAGAACTACAAGAGAGGATTGCCTCGATGATTCGCCAGTCGATACGCCGTCCAACACCAGATAACAAGAATGGTTGCTGGGATTGTCCATGGCCAGCGGTGGCGTCCCGGTGGAGTTGTTGTCCATTTTCGAGTGCCCGTCAACAAATCATACAGCACGACATTACCATCATAGTCACCAGTTGCGAGCCATTTGTCGTCCGATGAAATGGCAAGCGATATTACACCAGATGCTGAGAGCGTACGCATTGTCGTGCCATCAGTGACGTCACAAAGACGCACGGTTTCGCCATCAGAAATCGCAAGTACGTTTGATATTCGAGATGCTGCGCAAACGTAACTGCCGGATTTGATGATATTCAGGAGTGAACCAGTTAGATCATAGCGTTTAGTGGATGAGTCGGAGCAGATGACAACAGAGTCATCAGGCATTACGGCTATTGAACGCACCAAAGATTCAGAGTCGATCGGAAGCGTCGCCATTTTTGTAGCGGTAACCAAATCCCAAACCTGAGCACCAGCGTCACCAACCGTCATTAGTAGTGTGTCATCGGAATTGAAAGACATCAACGATGCACCCAGGAACGGTGAATCAACAATCTGTTTTTGCATCACAGGTTTCAGCGTGAAAGTATCTACAACGGTGAGGTGGCACATTCCACTGGCAGCGACAAAGCGGCCGGATTTGGAAACCGTAAGGTTTGCGGCAGGTTGGGCAAGTGGAATCGTTGTAGGTGTTGTTTGCGCTGCTCCGTAAGTAAGGTCACCGCCACCAAAACAAGAGAATGCGATTTGATCATCGGTCGGATTGCAAACAACGGAACTACGTCCAACCCACCAGTGACGAAAAGCGGGGCCAGAGTTTCCCGGCTTGAAGTCCTGATGGACCCTGCCACGCACGGCCCCGGTCGACGTGTCCGCCCAGCTCACGGTTCGAGCAAGGTTGGTCTTGTAGAGTTTCATCGGCGTGCGTGCATCGCGAGCCGTGAGTTTCGTTACAAGTACCCGAGAGTTGTCGGACGAGAACGAAAGGGTTTCGATCATCGAATAGCGCTTGCCGCAGCCCTCCGTTTGCGTAAAAACCAGAAGAATCGCGAAGAGTGCCATACCCATCAAGAGTTGCGTGAGGGTGAATCGCGGCATTTTGGACTCTTCGATAGACTTCGACGAACAACGGAAGGTGTTTACGACAGTACCCCTAACGAAGTGAGCGATGGTCGAACTACGGAAGATTATACCAATGCCAGCGATCGTTGCCAAAGGACGAAAGTGCGTTGAAGGCCTGGCTTGAGAACCATGTTTTTCGGAAGCCTCGCTACGCGTCGTAACATTTGAAAAGTTCGTCCATGCTGTCAAATATCACGCTGAAACCGTCCAGTGGGTCATGTTCCCAAATCCAAACGGCATCAGTTTGTTCTTTGAGGTTGAGGCACCATTCGTTGCCGCAACCGTCGTGACCAATCGAGAAAAAGTGATCTTCCCAGTAGTCGGTGCCACGAAGATCTCGGTTTTGTTCGACCAGTATGTCAATGCCGAGGTGGAAGTTCCATTGGGCACCATCGGGGGTGACATTGCACAGAAAATCTACATAGCGTTTTGGTAAGGTAATGCCAAATTCAACCTCCACGCGAGCAACGTCTTCCGGGGTCATGGTTGGCAAGTCCGTAAAAACAACGGAAGGTTTTTACGACACCGCCGCTACCAACGCGATGATGTCCTGAACTAGATTTGATTGTATAACGCATCCGAGGCTTGCACCACAGCGAAGGTGTGCCCGAAGGGTTTTAGCGTAAAAACCATGTTGAACGTCGCATAACCCAGAGAACGGAATGAGTACCGAAATCCCCAGTGATTATGGCCAAGTAGTGCAAAAGTTGATTTCGCAAGGCAAATTCCAGAATGAACAAGAAGTTGTTGCCGAAGGAATCCGTTTGGTGATTGCCAGGGATAAGCTACATGCTGATATTCAGGCTGGAATTGACCAACTGGATCGCGGCCAGTCAGTTGATGCAGACAAATTCTACGCGGAGGAACGGCGACGCATCAAAGCCATCGAAGACCAGTAGAAATAATGACCAAAGTCAGATACACCAAGTTGGCATCGAGCGATTTGTTCGAGTATTCGGAATACATCGGAATACATCGCACAGGACAAATCCACCGCAGCATACGAATGGGTTTCGAAGATCGAAAAGTTTGCGCGACCTTGGCAGCAAACCCGAAGATGGGTGAAGCGCGAAAGTCCAAGAACCAAGGTCCGTGCCGCAGTTTCACCAGCGGCAAATACGTAATTTTCTTTCGAGCGATTGAAGGTGGAGTTGAGATCATCCGCATCGTTCGCGGTGGACTTGATTTGGATAACGTCTAGTTTGCGACGTCCAATGGAAGGTCTTTACGACATCGCCCTAAACAGAGCGAAAGATGTCTGAATTACGAAAGTTGTAACAAGGCCAAAGGACGTAGGTGTGCCGCTGGCTTAAAGTCAAAACACTGTTGTGTGCCCGGACCACTTTAGCCGGAACGTACATCACGAACGACAAGCCGCCCGTATTCGAGGCATGATTCTACGACGAACGAGTAGGCAACACCTTCAATCTCGCATGTGCATTCGGGGGAATCCGCGGCGGTGATTGCCTGATGCAGTGCCAAATGCGACCCAGAACGATATGGCATGTAGGATATAACGCCTTCCTTGCGTGGGAAACCGCCCGGGTCAAGCACACCAACCCGCACACCGTCGTAGAGAAAGTCGATGCTGTTTGAAGTATTCATCGAGTAGGTCGTATAACGGAAGATTTTTTCAGCACGGCCATTGCGATGCCATTCATGTGTAAACAGTGTTAAAATATACTGTCGTCTGGTGGCTTGAAAAAACGACAGCGTTGTGCCCCAAGGTCATCGCGTAAAGTCAGGTGCCACGGCGACGCTTGTGTTCGGCTTGCAATGCTGCGCGGATATCTTCGAACCCGCCGAGGATGACCTCAGAGTAGTTGAAATCATACTCGCGAGTCAGTGCCTCAATCGGATGGTTGGGTTCTAGGTATTTGCCCGTGACACGGATGCCAAAAACATGTCCAGAATTTGGCAATCGGTTTACGAGGAATGCGTCAGCTGGGAATGAGTGTGGAGGTTCCATAAGATTGAAGTAGTCGTCATTGCCATCGCCAGCAATGGCATGCGCGTCGGAGTAAGTTGAATCCCAGCGAATCCATTGACCATGCAGGTATAAGAGTTGGTTGTCGCCAACGCCAAAAACCAAACATGGTTCATGGCTGCCAAAGCAAAAGAGTTCAACAACCTGATTTGATTCGACAGTCAGAACCTCGATTATGGAATCCGCACGATCAGCTTCCGCCTGTTGTCTCCGCTCGCGTTCAGTTGGCCAATATTTCAGTTGGCCAATATGTTACCGTCCCGTAGACGAAACCTATGAAACCTACGGCCCAACCTATGTATTGGGCCCCCGTCGCGACGTTTGGAGAAATGAAACCACCAAGCCAGCCGCCAATAAGACCAAGTGCAAAGCCGGGAAAGATTCCCGTGATGAACGACATGCAACCCAACGACGCGAAGTCAGGTTTGCACTGACGGTCGATGTAGCGTTGCTCGTCTGGAGTCGGCGATCGAGTCGAAACTTCAAGCAAACTACTGGCACGTAACGGGAGGTTTTATGACACCGCCCCTGACATCAGGAAACGGCCTGAACTACGGATGAGTTTACCAAAGCCGTAGCCCGTTGCCAAAGAGGCAAGGTGTGCCCGAAGGGACTCAGCGTAAAAACCATGTTGGGTGACATGTGGTAGATTAGATGCCCAAGTGCAACAACCAGCGGTCGGGGTCCGTGGCCTGAACTGCCAATTTCGCGATCGCCCGACACTTTGAAACAATTTCGGATCGCTCGATTGCGATTTCGTCATACGAGCCAGAATCTGGCGATTCGCCTTCAGTCCACGAGAAATACCCTGTCAGTACTATGTTCGGTGGGCCAATCGAAAACATCTCAGCCCAAGCCTCGAAAACGAGTGATGCGACGCGAGCACCGTCACCCGAAATTGCGGTGGGGCCGTACCAGTTTAGGCCACGGCCACACCAATCTGTTGCGTTTGCGGGATTCTCAGAAGGAATCCATCTGAGCGTGTCCTTGAAGTAACCAAGAATGTCGTTGTGAAGAGTGATCGCGTCAAGATCGTTGATGTGAGCTTGGTACTGTTGCCGGCGATCGCCGACATCGGGCAGAATAAGAAAGTCGTGATTCAAGCCTGCCATGGAATTAGCTCTGTCAACCAACGGAAGGTTTTTACGACACCGCCCTAAACGAGGCGAACGATGCCTGAACTTCCCAAAATTGTACCAAGGCCATGGCCCATTGCCAAAGTTCCAAGGTGTGCCGACAGGAGAACTGCAAAGTAGATTTTAGCGAACCGTAAATTGTAGTCATTCGTATTATCGGCGGATTAAATTTGGAAGGAATCGCCGATGTTAGCCGCAGAAAGTCTACTTGAAGTGTTTTCTGAGTTGGAAGACCCACGAAAAGCTCGTGGAGTTCGTCACCCGTTTTCTGGCATTGTGGTTTTGATGCTGTTGGGAATGCTTGCACGGATTCGAGAGATGGAAGTGCTGGTCCGTTGGGCGACGGTTCACTGGGATTCGTTGCGAGAACCGCTTGGATTCGATCGTGATCAACCGCCTTGTG
>JBCCKZ010000453.1:0-5180 GCA_039027135.1 Planctomycetota bacterium | reverse complement strand
GCAAAACCTACACCGCCTTCCAAATCATCTGGCGCCTCTGGAAGGCCAAGAAAAAGAAACGTATCCTCTTCCTGGCCGACCGTAACATCCTCATCGACCAGACCATTCAGCAGGATTTTGCCCCCTTCGGTGAAGTCATGCACAAGATCACCAACCGCAAAGTCAAACGAAACTACGAGATCTATCTTTGCCTTTACCAGGCCGTTACAGGCAAAGAAGAATGGAAACAAATCTATCGGCAATTTCCTGACGACTTTTTCGATCTGATCGTTATCGACGAGTGCCATCGAGGCAGCGCCACCGAAGACTCGGCATGGCGTGAAGTCCTCGACTACTTCCAAGGCGCAACTCACCTCGGCCTCACTGCCACGCCCAAGGAAAAAACCGAAAAGCAGAAAGACGACGAAGGTAAAGAGGTCCAAGTGATCAAGGACCCTGAGTTCAACTACAAATACTTCGGCGACCCCATCTATACCTACACCCTTAAGCAAGGCATTGAGGACGGCTTCCTCGCGCCTTATAAAGTCATCCGCGTTGTCACCGATGTCGACGCCCTGAGCTACACCCCCGAACGGGGCAAGACCGACAAAGACGGCCAACTCGTCGAGCAGCGCCAATACAATACCAAGGATTTCGACCGAAACCTCATCCTTACCAGACGCACCGAGCTCGTCGCCAAGCGTGTCTGGGAATACCTTCAGGCTACGGACCCAATGTCCAAGACCATCGTATTCTGTGACGACCAGCACCACGCCGAGCGCATGCGCCAGGAACTCGTGAAACTCATCCCTGAGGCTGCCAGCAATCGCCGTTACGTGGTCCGCATCACCGGAGACGACAAGGAAGGCAAAGCCCAGCTCTCCTACTTCATTGACAATGACGAGGAGTATCCCGTCATCGCCACCACCTCCAGGCTCCTCTCCACCGGCGTCGATGCCAAGACCTGCAAGCTCATCGTGCTGGATCAAACGATCAACTCCATGACGCAGTTCAAGCAGATCGTCGGACGCGGCACCCGCATCCGGGAGGACTACAACAAGCTCTACTTCACCATTATGGACTTCAAAGGTGCCACTCGCCTCTTTCAGGATCCCGATTTCGATGGCGAACCTGTCACCATTCACGAACCCGGCCTCGACGATCCTATCCTCCCACCTGAAGAAGAGGCTGCAGGCGACGAAACCTCAATCCCCGAGGGTGGCGAAGAAGCGCCTCCAGAAGGAGAGGCTCCTCCCGAGAACGGAGAAGCAGACTCACCCGGAGGCGACGGAGGGGAAACTGGCGGTCGCACCCGCTACACCATCGACGATGTGGCCGTCCGCACCGCCATCGAACGTTCCCAATACCTCGACGAAAACGGTAAGCTCATCACCGAGGACTACCGCGTCCTCCTCAAAGACGAGATCAAAAAAACCCTGCAACGCGAATTCGCCTCACTCGACGACTTCCTCCGCCGCTGGACCGACGCCGAACGCAAACAAGCCGTCATCGACGGACTCAAGGAACAAGGTGTCCCGCTCGAAGTCCTCCGCGAAGCTGTCCCTGACGGCGACACCATCGACGCCTTCGACCTCGTCGCCCACATCGCCTTCGATCAACCGCCGCTGACACGAAAGGAACGCGCCAACAACGTGAAAAAGCGTAACTACTTCGGCAAATACGGAGACGACGCCCGCGCGGTCCTGGAAGCCCTGCTGGAAAAATATGCCGACCACGGCATTGCCGACATCGAAGATCCAAAAATCTTGGAACTTCCTCCCTTCAACGAACTCGGCACCAAGACTCAGATTCGCCGCGGCATCTTCGGCAGCAACGAAAACTACTCACAGGCACTCACCGAGCTCGAACAAGCCATTTACGAAAAACTGACCGCCTGATACGGTCCATACGAATCCCCCACGAATGAATCTCAGCTCTACCATCAAGTCCATTCAGGACATCATGCGCAAGGACGACGGTGTCGACGGAGACGCCCAGCGTATCGGCCAGCTCACCTGGATGCTCTTCCTCAAGATCTTCGACCAATGCGAAGAAACCTGGGAAGACGACGCCGAAGACCGTGGAGCCACCTATGTCTCCCCGTTACCTGAGAAGTGCCGCTGGCGCAATTGGGCGGCCTACAAGAACGGTAAACCTCAGAAACCGGCCAAAGAGCTCCTCGAACACGTCAACAACCTCGTCTTCCCTAAGCTCAAAGAAGTCTCCATCGATCTCTATTCAGGTCGCTCCAAGGCGAAGCGCGAGGAGAACGAAACCCTCCGCGCCAAGGCCAAAGTCGTTCGCGAAGTTTTTCGCGATGCCAATAATTACATGAAGTCCGGCACCCTCATGCTGGCAGTGATTGAGAAGTTCGACGAAGCCATCGACTTCCACGACATCAAAAAATGCGGCCAGATGGGGCAAATCTACGAGCAAATCCTCAACGACCTCCGCAGTGCGGGCAACGCAGGAGAATTCTACACCCCTCGAGCCGTCACTGAGTTCATGATTCAGATGCTCAACCCGAGCCTGAAAAAGCGTGAAGTCATTCTCGACCCCGCTTGCGGCACCGGCGGCTTCCTCACCGCCGCCATTGATCACTTCGAAAATCAAATCACCAAGAAATCTAGCCCGGACGACCGCAAAGCCATCGCCAACTGCATTCGCGGCATCGAGAAGAAGCAGCTCCCCCACCTCCTCTGCACTACGAATCTACTCCTCCATCACATCGACGTGCCCAGCATGGTGGAGCACGAGAACACGCTCAAACTTTACAAGGATTGGCCCAAGAGCGATGCGGTGATGTGTGTCGCCTCCAATCCACCCTTTGGCGGTATGGAAGAGGACGTCGTCGGATCCGATTTTCCTGCCGATCTGCAGACGAAGGAAACCGCCGATATGTTCCTCGTCTTCATCGTCAAAAAAATGCTCAGGGAGAAAGGTCGCGGTGCAGTCGTCCTGCCCGATGGCACCCTCTTCGGCGAAGGCGTGAAGAACAAAATCAAAGAACTCCTCATGCGGGAGTGCCACCTCCACACCATCATCCGCCTGCCCAAGGGTGTCTTCAATCCCTACACCGGGATCAAGACCAACCTCCTGTTCTTCACGAAGGGCAAGCCCACCGACACCATCTGGTTCTACGAGCATCACTACCCCGAGGGCGTCAAGAGCTACTCCAAAACCAAACCCCTCCGCATCGACGAACTCCAGCCCATCGCTCAGTGGTGGGGCAAGGAATCCAACGGCTTCAAAGACCGCGTCGAAACCGAGCAAGCCTGGAAGGTCGACTTCAGGACACTGAAGGAAGAAGCCACCGCCAAAGCCCAACCACACTGGGACAAAGCCGAATCCCTCACCAACGAAGCCAACGCCCTCAATGAGCAGACTAAAGCCCTTCGCGCATCCATGAAAGGAAAGGGAAGAAAACCATTTACTGAATGGGCGGATATTGAGGAAAGGATTGAGATATTATCCACACAGATCGAAACCCTCCGCCAACAGGCCAAGGACGAACAAGCCATTGGCGACCGCCACTACTGGCCCATCTACAACCTCGACATCAAAAATCCCAATGCCCCTGAAGAGGAAAGCCACGATCCCGACGTTCTCTTAGCGAAATACAAGACGCTCCTCGGTGAAATTGAAAACACTAAAAACCAACTGCGCAACGAACTCGCGGCCGCCCTCTCTCACCACTTCAAGAACACGGACTCAGCTTCATGAACGCGGCGAGTTTCATCGAGAATTTTGGGCATCTCGCCAATGCGCCGGATGGAGTAGACCAAATTCGTCTCGCGATTCTTCATCTTGGCGTGCAAGGGAAACTCACTGTTCGAAATTCGGATGACATACATGCGAAGAAGCGGATCGAAGATGGGGTTACCCCAGTTTCTGAGATCGAGTTTATTGAAACATTTGATATTCCTGACGGTTGGGCACGAATCCCACTTGGCTGTGTAGTCGCTTCAAACACAGGTGGGGGAACCCCCTCCAAGAGTAACCCCTCCTACTGGGGAGGAGAGATCTCATGGGCGAGTGTTAAGGACATCCAGTCTCCTAAGTATCTGCATTCCACAATCGACAAAATCACCCAGGACGGGCTCGACAATAGCAGCTCAAACCTAATACCGGAGGGACGACTTCTGGTTGTCACTAGAATGGGCCTAGGGAAACTAGCGATCAATACGCGGCCAATAGCCATCAACCAAGACATCCGAGCGATTGAGCCGACTACTGCTCTAGATTTGGACTTCGGTTACCTGCTTTTCAAGAGTCTGAGCTTGGTTGGGAAAGGCGTTACTGTGAAGGGGATAAAGGTAACAGAGCTTCATCAAATCCCAGTTTCACTCCCACCCCTCGCAGAACAAAAACGCATCGTCGCCAAAGTGGATGAGTTGATGGCCTTGTGCGACAAGCTTGAGTCCCAGCAGCAAGAGCGCGAACGCTGTTTCCCTATCCTCTCCCACGCAGCGCATGAACGCTTCAGAACCGAGACAAGCTTCAAGAATTTAGAGTCTATATTCGATTCCGATCTAGTCATTTCTCCAAGGGATTTGCAGAAAACTATCAACGCATTGGCTATACGCGGAAAACTCGTTCCCCAAAACAGTGTCGACGGCACAGCAGCCGAACTCTTGAACGAGATAGGGGAAGTGAAGAGTGATTTGGTTTCGCAGAAGAAAATTCGCAAAGATCTTCCGTTCTCGCCGATAGAAGAGAATGACATGGCGTGGTCTATACCATCATCTTGGGAATGGGTTCGATTCGGCACGATCATAATCAATCGTGACGGAGAGCGGATACCTGTTAGCAAGACAGAGCGAGCCAAGAGAATTAAAACCTATGATTACTACGGCGCATCTGGAGTCATTGATAAAATCGACGATTTCATCTTCGATAAACCACTGCTGCTCATTGGTGAAGACGGGGCAAATTTGATCAATCGTTCAACTCCAATCGCTTTCATGGCACGGGGCAAGTATTGGGTAAATAATCACGCACATGTGATCGACGGGATATCCGAGGAATTCCTCAGATACATTGAGCTTTTCATTAATGCCACAAATCTGGAGCCCTATGTCACGGGAATGGCTCAGCCAAAAATGAATCAGGCAAAAATGAACAGTATTCCAGTGGCTCTACCACCGCTAAGTGAACAGAAGCGAATTCTTGAAATGGTGAATCGACTCATGGATGCAGTT